>PCSL01000101.1 GCA_002772325.1 Chloroflexi bacterium CG23_combo_of_CG06-09_8_20_14_all_45_10 | reverse complement strand
CACCCGCTTTCTCGTTTTTACCCTCACAGTAGTGGTGGGGTTCATCCCCGTCTGACCGCATGAAATCCGAAATAACAAATCCTAAGCACCAAGCAAGCTCAAATATCAAAAACTCAAAACCGTTTTCGTTATTCGAATTTTGGTATTGTTTAGAAATTAGAATTTATGGTAACGTTTCCAAACGGTGTTATAATCTAAAGCCAGACAGAGAAGATAAGATGCCAGAAAGAAGCGTGGTGAAAGAAAGCCGGGAATGCTTTATTGATAGATTCATCGAATTTTCAGACTTCTTCGAAGGCCTGGAGCTAGGAGTCGATATATTTGTTTATACCCAGAAGGAGATAGAAAGAAACGATATACCTTTAGCCCTGACGGCGTTAAAAGGGGGTAAAATCTTGTTTCAAAGGTAGCTAAGTGAGCGAGCAACCAAGTCAGAAGGGTAAAGTTCCTCCTGCAGCTATAGAATGTATGGGTTGGTATCTCAAATGAGGAGAGCTGCAGTTTCAATCCCCTCAAATATCTCTGAAGGGTATAGGCGTGGTTCTCAGAAAGAGTACGTTCAGTTTCTAAAGATTAGCTTAGGTTCAAACTCGGAATTAGAAACTCAGCTATCCCTTTCAAAGGAACTCAGTTTTATTGATGAGGACAAATTCAAGAAAGTTTATGAACTGAATGATAAGTGAGACGACTTTTATCAAGCTATATTAGCAGGCTGGAAGGTGATGGATAGTGAATATGTACATAGCATCTACACACTACCCGCTACTCGCTACACGCTACTCGAGGTTGCTAAACTGTGAAGTGTTTGATACTGGCTGGCGGCTTTGGCACCAGGTTATATCCCCTGACCATTAACCAGGCAAAAGCCTTACTGGGATATAAAGGCAAACCGATAATAAGCCATGTCGTGGATAAGATTCCCAAGAATATAGACATCATGGTTAACACCAACAAAAAGTTTGAGGCTGATTTTCATCAATGGCAAGGAACAATAAACAGAAAGGTGGAAATCCTGGTAGAGGAAGTTTTAAGCGAGGACCAGAAGCTAGGCGCTGTTGGCTCGCTTAACTTCTGGATTGAAAATAAGCCAATAGTCGCAGACCTCTTGGTTATCGCCGGGGATAACTATTTTGAGTTCGCCTTGGCTCAATTCACAGCCAGCTATGATGGCAAACATACCCTAGTAGCTGTTTACGATATAGGTGACAAAGGTAAGGCCAGCCAGTTTGGCGTGGTGCAACTGGATGGGCACAGGATAGCTGAATTCCAGGAAAAGCCAGCCAAGCCCAAGTCAAGCCTTGTTGCTACTGCCTGCTACATCTTCCCTCAGCGGATATTTCCTCTCCTACACCAATATTGTCAGCGGGGCAAAAGAGATAACCTGGGCAGTTTTATTGCTTACCTGATAGATAAGGATGAAGTTCACGCCTATACCTTCACTGAACTCTGGATTGATATAGGAAGCATAGAGAACTTCATAAAGTAAGCCAACTCGGCTTGGGGAAAATATGCTATTATTGTGACGCAAATAGCAGCAACAAAGGAGCATCATGCTAAAGTGCAAAATCAGATTTTATTTGCGAAGATTACAAGAAGTTGCCTGGATCTGAAACCAAGGCGGCATGAAGTTAGGGGAAGATTGGAGGTTTGAGAAATGAGCACAAGGCTTCATATGCTCAACGTTGAGTGGATCCCTTTATATGGTTTGCAAAACCGTTTCAAACAAGTTAAGGTAGAAAAAGCCAAACACCATTGGGTAACTATAGCTGACGACCGTCTAAGAGGCTATTTAAGGATCGTTGACAAGCGTGCCGTCTACCTCTCGCCGGCTGAGGATGAAGGTTTCATCGAAGAGACCAAGGAATCGCTTGCTGAGCCTTTTGCGGAGATTGAGGAGCTTGAAGAGGCATACCACGAGGCTTCAAGATTTAACTTATGTGACACTAGGCTGGTGTTCTACAGCGATGGTAAAGTTTCCACCCCGTACGACCAATTGACCTGGTTCGCCGGGCAGCGTACCGTGAATAGAATGCTTAAACCCTTAAATCTCGGCCTTGTCGAGGATTATGATGGCATCGCCCGTGTAGAAGCCATGGTTGGGCGACCCTACAACCTGGCGAAGATCAGGAAAGCAGCTCTCCTCATAGCGGAAGGCCTGCACCTCTATTCCGCAATCAAAAAAGCTCAGGAATCCAGAGCTCTAGAGACAACTATAGCCATGCTCCCTTTAATACGTGAGAGGATCGACCGGCTTGACCATCAATAATTCTTGGGCGCTGGAGAGCTTGGCGTCCTGGCTGCCAAGAGCAATGCTACAGGAGTTTTTGAACAGCGGCGGATATTTCCAGAGCGAGGAATTTCAGCTATAAGCGTAAGCATGACCCAAAACAAGGGTTAAGACACGAGGAGTGATTTGAAGATATATGGCAATGTTTGACAAGACTCTACCTAAAATCGAAAAATGCCGTTGCTAAACGTTTTTGGCTTATTTGGAATTTAAGACATCTTAAGGGTGCTTTAAACCCATCGACATTTGAGATTTACGAGTTACAAGAAGATGATGAAGGTATTGGATGAACTTTGGCAAGGAGGTCATGAAATCCTTGATATCTACTATCCGGAGGAAATAAGTCTTGGGGAAGAGGAGTGGTCGGTTGATGTTTATCAAGATGAGATCAATGAACTCTGTCACCTGAATTGGACATGGACAGTTATGAGTAAGAGGCAATTAGAGATAGATGGTGAGAAGGAAGATGACCTTCCAGATTGGATAGTTGTGGTTGAAGAACCATTTTCTGACGAGGTAGTTTGCAAGTCTATTGAAGGGTGGTTACGGGACAGGGGTTATAAGTTCGGAATAAAAATGGTATCCCTTGAGCAGGCAAGAGGCTCTGGACTTGTCAAAGCGTTGAGGGAAATGGATATCGAGTCGGAAAAGAGGGATGCTGTTCCTATGGAAAAAGTCATGAAAGAATTAAGAAAAAAGTAAGCGTTCAGCCACTTCCTATGTCACTCTGAGCCCTTCGTTTCCTGTCATTCTGAACGAAGTGAAGAATCTGACGGCGCTCAGGACAGGCTCCGCGAAGGGTCTCTTGAGATTCTTCGGTCGCTGCACTCCCTCAGAATGACAGTGGGTGAACGGTTTCAGAAAAAAGCCGGGGGTTTGAATGGCTACTCTGACACACAATAACAAATATCCTTGTGCATTTGATTTAAGGCTTCTGGAATGGGAGCGGTACAGCTCTAAGAAAGAGAACTCCGAGGTAAAAACAGTTCCGTTAGGTGAGCCCTATACCTTGTGGGTTAAATATCGTATGGCATTGCGAGTGGGTGATACTGCCTTATATCAAAGTTCAAAAGAAACCACTTTTGTTCTTGAGGATATAGGGCGGCTAATCGAACACCTTCTGCAATTGGCAAGTGGCAGTAAGGATAAATTGGCATTTGATCCTATCGAGCCGGACTTCGGACTGGTCATCCATCGCTTGACCAAAAGCAGCGCCTCTGTAACGGTCTCATCAGCAGCCGAGATTCGGGCCGGGGAGCTAACTAACGCTACAAACCAATCTGCCGCTCCCTCTAATCTATTTGACGTGGAGGTGTGGATTGACTATCCCAATCAGGCAGATCGCTTTTATGGCGGATATGGGCCAGGGTTGTATTTCTTTGTAGAAGCCTTGGATATTGAGCAATTTGCCTCTCAGTTACAGGCTGAGCTTAATGCACTAGGCCCATATTTCACCAATGAGACAGGTAATGAAAAACTGGAGTTATGGCATAAATTCAATCTATAAGAAGGCAAACATTTATCTTGAAGAGGCGCCTTGGTGGGTATTTTGGGTAGATAGGATTGTTGAGTTTTTGTGCGACCTTATTCCCCCTATTCCCCTACCCAAAATTAGAAAGAGGCTTAAGAGTAGAGAGGATATCGAATTTAATGGGGGAAGCGATTGGACAACATTAAGAGCTTGGTATGGTGATCTGAGTCAGGTTTTT
>PCSL01000106.1:3425-3872 GCA_002772325.1 Chloroflexi bacterium CG23_combo_of_CG06-09_8_20_14_all_45_10 | reverse complement strand
AGAACAGCTCAAGCAGGTGTTAAAATTGCTATTGATATGGTGAGGGAAAAATTAATTAGCAGAAAGGAGGCTCTCCATTATATCGCTCCAGAGGATATAGAGCAACTATTACATCCTACTCTGGATTCTACAGCGGAAAAAGAAGTCATTGCTACGGGTCTTCCCGCTTCCCCAGGGGTTGCTTCGGGGAAGATAATATTTGACCCAGAGGAGCTAGCTCAGCTCGCCCGCGAAGGTGGTGATGATTTTATTCTGGTTAGAAATAAAACTTCGGCTGATGATTTCCCGGGAATAAGGGCTGCCGCAGGGGTGCTAACCACCACCGGAGGAATAACATCCCACGCTGCAGTGGTGACTCGCGGTATGGGGAAAACTTGTATCGTGGGCGCAAGTGGCATAAGCATTAGTGATGTGAGAGAGGAATTTATCGTGGGGAATAGAATATTC
>PCSL01000106.1:2041-3387 GCA_002772325.1 Chloroflexi bacterium CG23_combo_of_CG06-09_8_20_14_all_45_10 | reverse complement strand
GGAGGTTCTCTCGGGAAAACTTCCCGTTATCGCCCCAAGGCCTGGTCGCGATTTCGAAGAACTCTTGGTTTGGACAGATTTGGCTAAAAGGCTAAAGGTCATGGCAAACGCTGATACTCCCCAAGATGCGAAGCTAGCGAGAGACTTTGGAGCTGAAGGTGTGGGGCTTTGTAGAACGGAGCACATGTTTTTCCAACCCGATAGAATAGACCACTTTAGGAGAGTAATTATTGCTGAAGAGAGTGGAGCCAAAGAGAAAGCTTTGGAAGAGCTTCTGCTGATTCAAAGAACAGATTTTGGGCAAATTTTTGCCCAAATGGAAGGCTTGCCTGTTACCATTCGCCTTTTAGACCCTCCCCTTCATGAATTTCTTCCCCCGCCTCATGCCGAGGATGAACTCAAGGCTTTATCCCAGCGCTTAGGCATTCCTTTTGGAAAGCTTCGGGAGAAGGTGACTGAATTGCACGAGTCCAATCCTATGCTTGGTCATCGCGGATGTCGTCTTGGCATTACCTCCCCTGAAATCTACCAAATACAGGTTAGAGCTGTAATAGAGGCTGCCTGTGAGTTGAGTAAAAAGGGGGTTAGGGTCTTTCCTGAGATTATGCTACCTCTTATAGCACATGTTGAGGAGTTGAAGTTTCTCAGGGAACTCGTAGTTAATACTTGTGAGAAGGTAAAAATGGAGAAAGAAGCTGAAGGTCTAGCCTATAAAGTAGGAATAATGATTGAACTTCCTAGGGCTGCTCTCATTGCCGACGAGCTGGCTAAATTTGCTGACTTCTTTTCCTTTGGCACTAATGATTTAACTCAAATGGCCCTAGGGATTAGTCGAGACGATGCTGGAACTTTTATGCCCTCTTATCTCAAGAGGGAAATTCTTAGACTCGATCCTTTCATTAGCTTGGATGAGAAAGGGGTTGGTGAACTTATAAAAATAGCAGTGGAAAGGGGGAGGAAAACTAAACCTGACCTAAAGATAGGCGTTTGTGGAGAACATGGAGGGGACCCAAAGTCCATAGAATTTTTCCATAAAGTGGGCTTAGACTATGTGAGTTGCTCGCCTTACCGTGTGCCGGTAGCCCGCCTTACTGCGGCAAGAATAGCGGTGGAGCCAAAGGCTTAAGCTTTAAGAACTAATTTAGCTATTCTTTAGCTAGTGCCTATGCTAAAGTCCATTCAATTTTTATGCTAAATGCCGAAGCATTGTATAGAACATATATCTTAGATATAATTGATTTCAGTTAACCTACGCCAATAAGGAAGGTAAATAAAATGAATAGATTCAAAATAAGGTTCGGGGTAATTTTAGCTATATTTGCTATGGTAATAGCGAGTAGTGCCTG
>PCSL01000106.1:1834-1992 GCA_002772325.1 Chloroflexi bacterium CG23_combo_of_CG06-09_8_20_14_all_45_10 | reverse complement strand
CCAAGTGCAAATCAACCGCCAGAAATCTCAAGTCTGACACCTGCTCAGATGCAGGCTTATCCCTCAGACATGATTGAGATTCGATGCAATGCGTCAGACGCCGATGGTGATACTATAAGCTACGAATGGGCAACCACAGGTGGCAAATTCACCGGCAC
>PCSL01000106.1:388-1791 GCA_002772325.1 Chloroflexi bacterium CG23_combo_of_CG06-09_8_20_14_all_45_10 | reverse complement strand
TACACTATTACTGTCATCGTTAAAGATGGCAAAGGTGGTATCGCACAGGCCACTGTAACAATGAGTGTGGTGCGGAACATGGATCCAGTTATTTCTAGCTTAGTCGCCGACCCAGTTACAGTTCTGCCCCAGGGCAAAGCAACGATTACCTGTGTTGCCAGTGATCCAGATGGCGATATTCTCAACTACAGCTGGAAGGCCAGTGATGGCAGCGTTACCGGCGCAGGCAACACAGTTACCTGGATAGCACCAGATAGAGAAGGAGGGTTCACCGTTACGGTTATCGTTGATGATGGCAAGGGCGGCCAAAACGCCGCCGATGTATCGGTTAGTGTAGTCTTAACTGAAAAGACAGAAACTTTCACTCCCGTGTCCAATGAAACCGGCACAGTATCCAGCAAGGGAGATAAAGATACCTCGAGGGCTATAGCCGGAGACGATGCCAATAATATCGGCTACCACGCTTTCTGGAGCTTCAACCTCTACAGCTTGAGAGGCACTGAGGTAAAAGATGCCAAGCTTACTTTTACCATGAAAAGAGAGCCAGTTGGTGAGCCATTCCATAAAATCACAGGGCTTGGTGGGTTACATATATTCGCAGTTCGCTACGAGCCGGGTCAATTGCCCAATTTCAGCCCTGAAGAGTATAGTGAACTACATCCAGATATATGGCAACTGCCAACAGTTATAGACGTAACAGATTTAGTAAGCAAGATTGGACAGAGAATCAGCGTCAGCGACCGCTTGCAGATAGAAGCTAGCTTCATGAATCAAACTAATGGTAACCATATCAGGGACTACGTTGAGTGGGAAACAGTCACTCTTACTGTCACCTATGCCGAAAAATGAAGTAAAGCTGTTTTTAGTCTGTCACATAGACTAGCACACCACAGCAATCAGCGTGTGCCCATCATCTCTAGGTAGGGGCAATACGTCAGTCTCGCTACTGTCTGTTCTTTATATCATTGCGAGGCCCTTCGCTTCTTGTCATTCTGAGCCCTTCGTTTTCTGTTATTCTGAGGGGTTAGACGAAGCCCTGAGCATAGCGAAGGGACAGCGACCGAAGAATCTCCTCTTCGGTTCCTTCCTATCGTCAGGATCCAGAGCTTCGGCTCACCAGGATAAAATCCTCGAAGAATCTGGTGGCGCTCAGGACAGGCTCCGCGAAGCGATCCGATAGTTAGTCCCTCTTGTTCTTGAGATTGCTTCATTCATCACCCTCACCTTAATCCTCTCATGTAATGAAGTCCCTTTTCCTTACAAGAGAGGAAATGTGCCTCGCAATGACGAGGAGGGAACCCATCTGTCGCCAATCATACGAACAAGTACACATTCTTCCTTGCTTACCCCGTCTATGCTACAATCCATTCGAGTTCCATGGTAAGCACTAACGAGTTGAAGTA
>PCSL01000106.1:167-309 GCA_002772325.1 Chloroflexi bacterium CG23_combo_of_CG06-09_8_20_14_all_45_10 | reverse complement strand
GATGCCTGGAAAGCTCCCGAAGGCAAGCTAAAGCAAGCCGGGCTAGATGCCCGAAGCATAGATGCCCTGGTGACCCTACGCCCGAGAATCTCGCTGGATGCCAAGATGGAAGAGCTGGAACACTACAAGGTAAAGGTGTTTG
>PCSL01000106.1:0-147 GCA_002772325.1 Chloroflexi bacterium CG23_combo_of_CG06-09_8_20_14_all_45_10 | reverse complement strand
CCTTCGAGACTAAAAGAAATCTATGATTATCCCCCGGTGCTTTATGTGAGGGGTAATCTCCCAGCCGATGATGAGCCTTGCTTGGCTGTGGTCGGTACCCGTCGTCCCACCATCTACGGGAGGCAGGTGACTGAGGAGATTGTGGCC
>PCSL01000022.1:827-4146 GCA_002772325.1 Chloroflexi bacterium CG23_combo_of_CG06-09_8_20_14_all_45_10 | reverse complement strand
CCCCTCCAGCATTCATATCTATCCTTCAGGACAATGGGCTTTCTTTTAAAGAAGTAGAAGCTGGCCGGCTTTCTCATTATGGTAACTCCTCATGGTAAGTTAGTATCATTATTAACCATACCATGGATGTTACCCATGTATCTCAGCCTCCGCATTTTTTTGGATATGACTAAGGTGTTGTGCGCTTCGCAATTCTGTTCAAAGCCAGAAATAGAAAAACGAGGCTAAGACCGAGAACGGTAGTTAGTTGTATATTGTTAGCGCCTGTAAACAGAATGAAAATGGCTAACACGTTTAGTGACGAGGTTAATGTTAATAGCGCAACCACATTCTTAAAAACTGTTGACCAAGAAGTAATTATGACCATCAAAATAACGATGCAAAGGAACACAATACCTGCAATGTAAAGCGGTGTATAATCATGAAAACCAATTACACTTACCGCAAGTGTGGTGAGTGTGATTGCAAAGACTATAGCGTTTATGTACTTCTTAAACTGTGATTCAAACACTCTTCTAAATTTCGTAATGTGCTTATTAAACGGTATGATAATCAGTGAAGTAATTCCAGTAATGATAAGAAGTGCGCCGACAGTGCAGGTAAACCAGCCCATTGGTTCTATCACACCGCTGGTTGATTTTGAAGAGAGGATTGTCCAGATAAGAAAACTACCCGCAAGGAAATAAGATATTGGCTTCGCTATGTCTTTAATGCTACCCCTATTCTCTGCTTCTTTTTCCATCTCAATCCCCCTTCTGGCTGGATTGTAGTCCCTTGCGTGGACTTATGTCAACGGTAGATTGACCGTGTGGTATAATATGCTTAAAACAGAGTTAGAAAGGAGAATATTAAAATGACTGTAGGTGCGGCAGAAGTTTTTGAGAAGGCTAAGCAATATCTCCAGAAGAATTACCCTGATTTGGAGAGCTTCACAATGCCTTATTGCTCTTTATACGAAGGTATATATGAAAAAAAGAGGTACTACAGAGTGCAGATTAGTTATAAACTGAAAGGCGACTCGTACAACAGGTCTGCTATCCTTCAGGCTAATTCTGAAACAGGTGAAATAGAGATGTTCAAAGACGGTTTCACTTGGACTTACTGGACTTAATTGAAATATGTTTGGTGGGGTGCTCCTCTTTCCTCTTGTCCCTATGCTCCAGTCTTATATAAAACATAATAAGGTATAGTCCGGCGGATAATCTTAGGCTTTAGTTAGTGCTCTTTTATCCACTTGATAAGGTCTTCCTTTAGAAAGACTCGCTTCTTGCCTATCTTGTGGGAAGGTAGTCTTTCCTTCATTAGCTTATAGAGGGTCTGATGACTAACTCCTAAAAACTCCTGGGCTTCTTGAAACGTAAAGAATATTCTCTCTACATCTCTAAAGGAGACGTTAGAATGAGAAAAGCTGTTAGATTATCAACGATGACTGGGACTCATAAGCCTTTGGTCACTGGTTCAAATCCAGTCGCTGCCACTTATTCTAATTTAACAATGCCATTTAGACTACTTGTTTCATAGATAAATCAAATATACCCTGACGGCTTAGATCATCCGTAGGAAAGCCATTCCTCTTTATCGCTAAGGATATCGTAAACGCCTGTAGCGATCCCAGCAAGGGAATAGTCGATTCTATTTATTAGCTCTGGTAACTGTTTAAGATAGATGGCAGCAAAGTCTATTTCAATAGGATTTCCATCTCTATCTATGGGATATCGAAAGGTTTGCGAATTCGGGTCTAGTTCTCCTAGGATATTTATGTAACTTCCCAAATTATCATATAGATCTTCAAACTCCCTCCTTTGTTCCTCAGTAAGATTAGGTTCAATATTCGTATCCATTGCTTGCACGATACTCCTACAGTCTTGCCATAGTTGATTAATATCATGCCCGAGTGGGAATCTCCTTCTTTCGCCTAAATACCTTCTACCGTTTATAATTATCTCTTTCAACTGCAATTCAATATAGTGCCTATATAGAAACATTACTGGATAGACAAGAACATTTTGTCTTCCCTTCTCAAGGGCATATCGTAGTAGTATGTCGCCTGCTTCTTTATATCCAATTATGTGCTCTCCCCAATTTATCGGTGACATCACTCACCTACTTTAATAATTAACTTTAATTATAGTATTGTCATACTTCAAACATCTACGTACTATGAATTTCACCCTTCCAGTAAGAAACCTACTTGTCGCAATGCCTTTAGTGTGACGATAACAGGGTCATCTATATAGGTGTTAGATTTAGAAGCTTCAATTAAGTGCCTCATAACCGTTTTTAAGTCATATACTTTAACCTGAACTTCGTTCAAGTACTGAATGATTGAATCCTCATCTGATTTATTAAACTTCCCAACAAAAAGGCAGAATTGTATCTGTCCAGATGAGTATCCATATTTCTTTTTTACATCTTCAACTATTGCTTTACGTATTTCAGGCTCATTGAATATTTTATACCGATCGAAGTATGTCTTTTTACTGGCATCTGCTATCCCTTTAAAACCCTGTCGATTTACACCACTAGAGCCAAAGAAAGACTTAACAGAACCTAACAATAATGAATTAGATTTTGCTCCAACGATATCAACTTCATAGCCATGTGTTTGATACTCTGGATATTTAGCCTTTTTTGTTCTTATTCTTACAGGGAATTTTACATTGGTTGTCACGATATAACCCTGAGATTCAAGGTACACTTTTACAATATGCTCAAAAGCTTCCATAACTTCACTCCGCTATTAATTTATTGACCCTCTATAGATCTTAACCACTCAGTAGTAACTTCACATACTTACCTTGCCACATTATGTGGATTTTACTCTTGCGTATTCACACAATCAATGGACACAGCGTCTTGACCTTAGTCAGATCGACTACTATCGTAGTATGACTATGATTGAGAAACTGGAAAGGATGAGTTATTAATGAATGTCGCTATTAAATATCTAGTTAAGGCTGGCACTCATAAGCCTTTGGTCGCTGGTTCAAATCCAGCCGCTGCCACTTCTTCTAAGGTTGTTATCGCGGCAAGCTCAAATACGAAATCCCCTCTAAGATGTTGATATAACCTTGCGAACTCTTGTGAAGACCAACGAAAATCCCTTCAAGCCCAGAATTATCTCCCATGTGGGTGGCGTTGAACCACAAAGTCCGTGAGAAATCTCCCATGGAACTTAGCTTGCGCTGCTAGATACTATTGGCCTTATCCCTAAGGCCGTTCGAGTCATTACCCGAACTCACTTACTCTTGAGCTGTAGCTGCCGGGCTTCTCCAGCAGAGCCAGAGCGCCCAGGCCGTTACCAGCACCGCTACCACCG
>PCSL01000022.1:0-775 GCA_002772325.1 Chloroflexi bacterium CG23_combo_of_CG06-09_8_20_14_all_45_10 | reverse complement strand
AGCGCTATAGTTTAATAAGCCGTGCAGGCAGGAGGCTATGAGGTAGAACTGCCATCCCCAACCCTTGGCTAGTCCATAACCGGCCAGCGCGGAAGCAGCAGTATGGAAGGCTACAGCAAAAAACCGCTCCCAAAATCCAGCCAGCGCCATGAAGCCACCAGTTTGCACTGTTTCCCAGATCCATCCCGAGGCAAAGATGGTATTGTGTGCCCACTGTGCTTCAAAGATGCCGAATCCAGCTCCAGCCACAGCGCCGATAGCCAGTCCCAGCTTGGGGTCAATATTCTTGCCGCTACGCCACCAGCAGATAACCACTGGCACCAGCTTTGCCCCTTCCTGAACCAGCCCGCTGAGGAGCATTTGTGGTATCCCCGCAAGCAAAATCCAGCGCTCAAGAACCTCTGCGCTCCAAAAATGGCCCAGTGCTTGACCGGCCCAAATCTGTAAGGGAATTTGAATAAAGGCAGCGGCAGCCAGAGCCAGAATGGCACTGCTTACCAGAACCGCCCAGAGCCAGGGCTTACTAAAGAGCGGCGGCTGGTAACCAGCCAGCCAGATGGCACCAAAGGCTATAGCCAGACCAATCCCCCAGGCGCTCGGATTTTGGAAGAAAGAGACGAAAAAGCCAACCATAAACTCAGTCATAAATCCTCCTATATTTTAAATTGGTTTTTATCCAACTCATCTTCATTATATCTGTATACGAAATAAAAGGGTATGCCCCGATTTAAATCATCTAATATATCACCGAAAGGAAAGTTGTTAAATCATGAAA
>PCSL01000090.1:258-3828 GCA_002772325.1 Chloroflexi bacterium CG23_combo_of_CG06-09_8_20_14_all_45_10 | reverse complement strand
AATGGAGCTGCTGTCAACTGGAGCGCTCCTGAATCTGAAGGTATCTACAACATTACGGTCGAGGTAACTGATGGTAATGGTGGGGAGGTTACTGATTCTATAACTATCACTGTAAGGGCCAATCATCCACCGACTATCACCAGCATAATAGCTGATAAGGACTGGGTTACCCCTTCAGGAAGCTGTCATATTAGGTGCAATGCTGAAGACCCCGATGGCGATGAGCTGAGCTATGAGTGGTCAGCCAGTGGAGGTGATATTTCTGGTACAGGTTCGGCTATGACCTGGACTGCTCCTGAGGCAGTGGGCATTTATACTATCACAGTTGTGGTTACTGATGGCTACGGTGGGGAAGACACAAGAACGCTAACTGTTAGTGTGTCACCAAATCCACCGCCGATTATTGAGAATCTGATTGTTACCGCAACACATAAATACCTAAAGGAATACTCTGGGGGTTATAAAATTGGAAGAAAAACGAGCTGTGACATTGAGTGCGTTGTTCAAGACACGAGCGGCGAACTGGTTTACGGATGGTCATGCGATGATGGCGAGATTTCTGGGGAGGGCTCTATGATTACCTGGACTGCCCCGGACAGGGCAGTTGAAGTTACAGTTACGGTAACAGTGTCCGATGCCACTGGCAATATGGTTAGTAAGAGCATAGTTTTCAAAGTGGTGGCCTGCTCAACATGTACGTTTGGGTGAAGTTAGGGAATAAATGGCAACTCTAGCTAAGGGCACAATCTTCACTTTGCCCCAAATTGCTATTTTGTCGCCCTTGATAATAATTATGCCGTGTAATCCCTCTATTCTTTGAGCCTTCTCGATTGCGTTAGGAATGTCTTCTGCGTCTTTAACCACGTTGCCTATAGCAGTAGCTATGGCATCGGCTAAAGGAGTGGAAGGTGAAAGAGCGATAACGGCATCGGCACTGCCCAAGCTCAGGGAATGCCCTATGGTTGCTGAGGAAGTGCATATGCCTAAGGGCGTTTCCTGTGGCTTAATTTCCAGGGCAATTTTCCCTGTAAAGGGAGATTGGCCGGCATAAATCCCCACTAGCCTCTTCTTCAATATTTTTAGAAAAATATCGCCACCATTTTCCACAATTATCTCTGGTGAAAAGGGGTGCAAGTCTTTGCCTACGGCTTCAGCAATGGCGCCAGCAACTGCTGCCATGGGACCGACGCCAGCTAACTGCGCTGCCCAGGACATCTCTTTAACGATGGCCGGGGCATCTTTCTCAGCCTGGTAAGGTTCCAATGTGGTTAGGAAGAGAGGGCGATGCTCGATGTATTTCTCAAGAGAGGCACGGTGTTTTAACACGGATTTGAGAGCTTTCTCCTTGAGGTTGCGCCGGGCTCGGATGTATAGGTCTGTCTGCTTTACTACTACATTGAAGGAAACTAGGTCACTATCTTTAATCCAATGGCGATAGGCCTGTGGCTGGTACATAGATTCTTCACCCCTTTCATGGAGCCTGCCTGATTACCATGGGATTCTTCGCTACGCTCAGAATGACAGTAAACGGAGGGTTCAGGCTAAAGGCTCAGAAATACACTCTCATAGCTCGAGGTGGACAAGCTTTGACACATAACCCACAAACAATACATTTATTATGGTCAAAGAGGACAATCCTGGTTTTTGGTTCTAGGGAGAAAGCGATAGTGGGGCAAAGGTTGATACAAGCTCCGCAGTGAGTGCACCTGGCTTCGTCACGGATTACATCCTGCGACAAAGATTGAATTTTTACCCCTGCCTCAGTGAGGTACTCGATGCCTTTATCGTAGTTTCCTTGGTCGCCGCTTAGTTCCATGATTAGCAAGCCCTCTTCTCCGGGCGTTATCGAGGCTTTAAGAATGTTAAATGTGAGATCGAAATCTTTGGCCAGATGGTAAACAACCGGCTGTCCTGTCACACGGGGAGGAAAATGAAGCACTATTCTTCTGGAGATATCCATCTCTATAAAATCCTAAGCTCTAATTTCTAAATCCCAAACAAATTCAAAATCCGAAATCTAAATTCCTTAAATTTAGGATTTCGAGTTTATCCATCTATTGGCCTTTCTTTAAGTGGCTTAAAGGTTATGCCTGATTCTATACCAGGCAAGGGTGCTACCGGCTCAGTGAGCAAAAATTCTCCTTTTTCTATCCAGCCTTTCAAGATATTGGCAATCTCTATTGCCTTAGGATAGCTGGATAAGGATGCCGTGGGCACATCTTTTCCTTGAATGGTTATATGACCGCTTTTGAGCTCAGCATAGCTGACCTCTCCTAAAATATCTGGCTTCCTTTGTGGATAGGCTTCAGAGTAGTCCACAATGGGAGCAAAGATATCAGCATCGCTTACCATAGTATAGCGTAGGATTTCCTCGGATAGTATGGGTATGGGAATGCCTATGCCCACAGTTAGCGTACAGCCGTAGCCAAGCATGCTTGTTCCGACTAACCATTCCGGTTTCATCTGTTTCAGATCACCGATGAGTGCCAAGGTTCCAGCGGGCTCTTTAGGCGTGCCATTGTCTGTGCGCAAAACATGTGGATTATGCTGTGTGCCATGCCAGGCAACATAGCCAATGCCGCCACCAAGAAATACCCTGGTTCCTATGCCTATAGTTTTGTAAAAAGGGTCGTTGAGCAAAGGCGAAAGTTCTCCTGAGGTACAATAATTGGCGTTGCCCAATTCTGGCTTTAGCACCCCCATGTAAGTGTAAATCATTCTATCTGATGAGTTCACACCAACATCATAATTCTGATAGGCATTTCTGACATTAAACAGAATGGCATTATTGATGTCTTTGAGATTGATCCAGGTTTCTAGCTTTTTCCTGGGATAGCAATCTGTGCCATAAGCAGTGGCTACCAGCCTGACATCCTTTCCGGCCACTAGCTCTTCAATGACGTGTCCACCGCCGTAGTTAAATTCGCCAGGGTAGAATTTATTTCTGGGGTCATCCTCAGGGAGAGCAGTTGCTCCGAGAAAGACATCCACTGCAGCTAACCCGGTGTAGACTGGAACATCATTAAGGTAAACATTGCCACCGCCGAGTTTTATTCTGGGTTTGGAGTGACCGATGTTGAGGAAAACGCCTGAGGAACACATGGGGCTAAAGGTGCCAGTAGTGACCACGTCAATTTCTTCTGCCGCCTGTCTGCCACCTTTTTCCCTGGCGATGTCAATCACCTCTTCGGCAGTGACCACCACTGCCTTTCCCCTTTTAATTTTCTCGTTGATTTCAGCGATTGTTTTTGACATAATAATTCTAGCCTTTTTTGAGCAACTCTATAGCTAATTTAGCTGCCTTTTTGCCTGATAGCAGCATGCCACCAAATATTGGCCCCATCCTTGGGGAGCCAAAAACGGCAGTAGCGGCCATACCGGTGGCTATCAATCCAGGGTAAACCTCTTTAGTGTTTTCTACAACCTCTTTCTCGCCTACTTCGGCCCACATTGACCTTTCGCCAATTATTTTCCCTGTCGCTGTCCTTAGTTTTCCTCCTACTTTCTCAGTGACCAGGCGACAAATCTCACAGTCATGCCCGGTGGCATCTATCACCAGTTTCGACCTTA
>PCSL01000090.1:0-252 GCA_002772325.1 Chloroflexi bacterium CG23_combo_of_CG06-09_8_20_14_all_45_10 | reverse complement strand
AAGGGTCAATATGCAAGTTCGCCATGGAAACAGGGCTCCAGTTTAACACCAGGCCGCTAACTCTGTCAGCCTCTCTGATGACTACATCCACAACGCTGATTAGATTAAATATCCTGGCTCCAGCTTTTATGGCTAGAGAACAAAGGGTTGAGGCTAACTCTGTAGCATTGGCGACATAATAGCCCTTCTGGTATTCTATAGTGGCGATACCAAATTCGTCTAAGATTTCTTTGCCTTCGGGTTGAACTACAA
>PCSL01000025.1:4134-4276 GCA_002772325.1 Chloroflexi bacterium CG23_combo_of_CG06-09_8_20_14_all_45_10 | reverse complement strand
TTACCGCGACTGCCAAGGGAATAGGGAAAACAGGCTTTGAGATGGAAGCGCTGGTGGCTGTGGCTATAGGTGCTCTCACCATTTACGATATGTGTAAACCAATAGATGAAAGTATGGTTATTGAAGGGATTCATCTGGCAAA
>PCSL01000025.1:0-4095 GCA_002772325.1 Chloroflexi bacterium CG23_combo_of_CG06-09_8_20_14_all_45_10 | reverse complement strand
TTAGATAAGACTCCCATTGAGGTATTTACTTTCAGTTTGGAAATAGAGTATCATCATGCAGTGGTATTAGAGCAGGTTGTTGTCCTTGTTATCTTCATAACGATGTTCGGTGTATCATGAAAGAAGTCACTAGCAGTGTGGCAGCCATCGAGGTCGAAGCTGAAAAGATACTGAGCGAGGCTAGGGCAGGAGCTAATGGAATTCTTCTCAAAGCTAAAGAAGAAGCTAAGAAGATTCTTTCCTTCGAGTTGCCTATGGATGAAGTCAAGACGGAGTGTGACAAGATTATAAGTAAGGCTAGAGTAGAGGCAGAGGCAAAAATCGCAGATTCTGAAAAGAAAGCTTCGGAAATTAGCGCTGATGCCGATAAGAAAGTAGAGGAAATTGTGACGCGCGTAGTAAGTATTATCACGGGGCGAAGTTGACATGATGCCTTTAGTTGTCAATACACCTGACCCTATGGTTAAAGTCAGAGTGATGACTACCAAGGATTATTCAACCAAGGCCCTCAAAACTTTGCATAGGATGGGTGTGCTTCATGTTGAGGAAAGTGAAGAGTTAAAGCCTATAGATAGAGAAGCTATTGAACGTGAAAGAAGGGAAGTCGGTGAGTTATTAACAGCTATAGACGATGTATTGGCTTATATACCAAAAGGAGAGAGGGTATCTCTGAAAGAGGATATTGAGGTCATATACACCAGACCCTTTAGCGAGATTGATAGCGAAGTAAGATTATTATGTACCAAGCTCAGTAATATGCACCAAAGAGCTGCCAAACTCAACGAGGAGGTTAAGGAGCTAACAGAACTGAGCAGATATCTCGGACCTCTTGAGCAGCAGACTGATATTAGACTAAGAGATTTAAATTTTTCTGGAAGCTATCTTTTTTCTATGGTTTTTGTGCTTCCAAGTGAGATATATGAAACTTTATATCATAAGCTTAAAAAATATCTCTTTGGGAGCAGTGCCGCCACAATAGAAAACGAAACCATTCTCTATGCAATTGCTAAAGTTGAAGATCAAAAAATCATAGAGTCTATAATCAAGGATGGTGGCGGCAAAACTCTGCAAATACCGGGCGAGGATTTAACCCCAAATGAATTCCTCAGGGTAGCCGAGGGTAAAATTCATAGCATTGGAGAGGAGCTGACAAAACTTCATGGGGAAATCGAAGGTAAAACTAGGGAGAACTTAGAGAAGCTCGTCCTTTTCAGAGAGGCGCTATCAGCAGAAGATGAAAGGTTATCAGTTTTAGAGAAAGCTTGTGAAGCGAAATACGTGACCTTAATCGAAGGGTGGATTCCAGAGGCTAGTACTGAAGACACAATTTCTGAAATTAAAGAGGATATAGACTATGTATTTATCGACACAAGGAAGCCGGGAAAAACAGAGGAACCCCCCACCAAGATGAGAAACCTAACCGGCCTTAAGCCATTTCAAGTCATCGTGAATCTGTTTGGTACCCCGAAGTATAGGGAATGGGACCCCACACCGATAGTAGCCTATTCCTTTGCCTTTTTCTTCGGCCTCATGTTGGGTGATGTGGTTTATGCTGCCCTTATCATGCTATTTGCCAATCGTGGCTTGCGACTATTCGTTGATGATCCGGAATCTGAAGGAGTCAAGTTATTCCAAAGGATACTTTATATAAGTTGTGGTGTTGCTCTAGTTATCGGTTTGCTCACTGGGACCTATTTAGGGGATTTTTACACCCTCTTCGGAATCGAGAGCTTAGCCCTCTCCGAAGGAATTAAGGCAATGCTTGGGAATGCCATGTCCTTCATAGTGCTCTCGTTAATAATAGGTCTTGTTCATGTAAATATAGGACACTTGCTGGCACTTATCAAAGGGATAAAGGAGAGGCAAAGAGGGATAGTGCCTGGCAAAGCCGGTTTATTTATACTTCAAATTGCTGGGATTCCATGGATCATGCATGCCATACTTCATGTGGATATCCCGCTATTAACCGCACAGATATATTCTATGCTGTTATACATTGTGATTCCGGGTGTAATATTGATTGTTGTCTCTTCCGTTATGCAGAAGGGCGCTTTTATAGGAGGTATTTTCTGGCTGTTTGATATAACGGGACTTTTGGGCGATGTTATGTCATACTGCAGACTAGCAGGTGTGGGCTTAGCTACATTCTATCTGGCGTCATGTTTTAACATGATGGCGGGGTTAATATCTGGAATGGTACCTGCTGGACCTGCTGGCTTAGTTAACCTTATCGTCGGCGGCTTAATATCTACCATAATTTTGCTTATGGGACATGCAATCAACTTAGTTCTTGGCGGTATCTGTTGTTTTGTACACTCTCTCAGGCTGTGCTTTGTAGAATTTCTCTCCAAGTTCTATGAGGGAGATGGTAGACAGTATAGCCCATTTCGGTTGAAGAGTCGACCTGTATTTGTCAAAGGATGAACGGAGTTTAAAAATGCTTAAATTGAAGGAGAATTCTAAGTATGGAGGTGCAAAATGGTGATAAGTGCTGAGTCCCTGGCGGCTATTGGGGGGGCTATAGCCTTGGCGGGAGGATTGGGAGGAACTTCATTGGGTCTAGGTGCTAGTTGTTCTGCCGGAGCAGCCACTTTGGCTGAGGAACCGGGGCAATTCAAGAATGTTATAGTCCTGGCATCTCTACCAATGACGCAAACCTTTTACGGACTCATAGTGCTGATACTTATTTTAACTAGGGTGGTTCCTATGCTCGCTGCTATGCCTGACCCTGGTGGCAATGGTTTCGCCGTGCTTGGCATTGGTCTCATAGCCGGCTCTGCCGAATTCTTCTCAGCATGGGCTCAAGGCGGGATATGCGCTTCAGGCATCTCCCTTTTACCCAAGACAAAGGGAAAGATACTAACTAATGGCATATTGATGGCCGTATTCGTTGAGTTGTTTGGTGTGCTCGGCATGGTATTCACTATACTGGCGTTAAGCATGTTAGGACTTTTCTAGAGGCATCTCAAAAATGGAAAAGGTAAGCGAAGCTGTTATCGGTAAGGTAAGGATAGAGGCTGAGCACATAGTAAAAGAGGCTGAGGAGAAGGCACAAGAAGAGATAGAGAAAGCCAAAAAACAGCGGGAAATAAAACTAGAAGAAGAGAAACGCAAAATGCTAGAAGAAGCCAAAGAAGGAGCTGCTAGAATTGTGGCTCAGGCTTCTATAAAAGCACGTCAAGAGCTATCACGCACAAAAGCTGACATAATCGCCAAGATAATCGATAGGGTGAAACAAAGCTTATCTGAAATTTCAAGCGATGAAAGCTATTTCCTGAATTTGATTAAAGAGGCGGTGGATGGACTTGCCGGGGCTAAAGGTAGGATTTACGTTATCCCTAAAGATGTAAGCACTGTGCAAAAAATCTTTGAAAGGGATAAAGAATTAGCTAGCAAGATAGTAGAAGTCAAGGAGTTTGATTGCATCGGGGGGGTTATAGCTGAGGATATTGAGGAAAAACTCAGGATAGACAATACTTATGAGACTAGACTGGAGATGCTCCTGCCAAAACTATTGCCGGAGATCAGCAAGAAACTCTTTGAAGCTTCGTAGAGGTGACTTTGCCTGATCCAAGACACGCATTTATATCAGCTTACCTTAAGGGTGAAGAGTCCAAGGTTGTCACCTCTGACCATATAGATAGGATGTTAAAAGCATCCAATATTCAAGATGCATTAGGAGTCATTAGAGAGACCGATATAGGAAGTTATCTTGAAGAATTGCCCGTTAAGGCATTTGATGATCTAGATGAATATTTGTGGAAGTATTTTGCGCAGTGTGTTAGAGATGTAGAATCATTTAAATTCCTGCCAAAAGATATACCAAAAGTATCGAGGGCATATATAGTAAAGTATGATGTCTCGAATATTAAGGCTGCTTTGCAAGGTATTTCCACTGGTAAAAAAGCCCGCATGATACCAGTGGGGATTATCCACGATAGTGGGTTGATAGATGAGCTTTCCCAGGTTGAAAATGTAGATGACATCACCCAGCTACTTATCAGATGCAAGCTGGGGGATTATGCTTCTATTCTGGAGAAATATAAAATAAATGGAGGGGCGAAGTCGAAACTTCTTGTTGAAGCTAAATTAGGT
>PCSL01000100.1 GCA_002772325.1 Chloroflexi bacterium CG23_combo_of_CG06-09_8_20_14_all_45_10 | reverse complement strand
TCCACGATGTTCGAGGATGATTAACCCCTGTCATTGTGGAAGTTGCAAAGGATACAAAAGATGGTAAGTGAATCAAGTTCATGATGTAGCCAGTAACTGCTTTGCTTGAGGTTGCTCTTATTACGATGATATCTGTTGAGCAAATGCCGTCAAAGTCCGCAATTGCAGCCTTGTCGAGATATGGCCGTAGTTTGCCATAAAGAATATCACCTTTATAAAAACGATTCTTTGAGCTTCTTACTTCGGTGTCTAAACCAAAATGTTCTAACCCTGTTTCTCCTGAGTTAATGTATTCAAGCCCAATATATTTAAATCGTCCCTCCCCTGCAGGTTGTATTATTTCTTTTCTTGGCAAACAGACCTCTCCCAACCTCACCACCTCCCAGCTCTTTGCAATCAGCCCGATTTCCGTCTCCTTCGGCTCCTCTTCATTCAGCCCTTCAGTAAACAGCTTTTGCATCAGCGACCTTTTGAGCTTCTTCGTTGCCCCTATGATTTTATCCTGCTGCTCTACAGCACGCTGAATTGTGCTTAAAACCCTGGCAATTTTTTGTTGTTCGGGCAAGGAAGGGAGGGAGATTACTTCGCTTTCTAGGAAATCGTTATACCTGAAATTCCTTATATTTGTGGTTTGCTTTTCGTATATCTTTGTTCTGCCGCTAGAATATAGATATTGCCAATATCTGTAAGCATATTCCGAATGAGCTATATCTTCATTTACTCTTATCAATTTAACAAAATTTGTGAACATTAGAGGAGAAACCGCTTTGTCTAAAATTTCATCACAAGCATAAAAAACTCTCCCAGTAGGTTGGTCTTTGCTACCTCCTGAGATTTCTATTAACAAATCACCTGACTTGATTGCTCGCTTTTCGAGACTTGACGCTTTTAAAAATCTCTCCGGAATATCGGAAAATGTTATTTTTTCTAACTTAGAAAAATCTGTTCCTCTTACCACTTTACACTTGATTAGTTCTTCCTTATCAGAAGGTTTGCCATTTCCCCAATCTCCACTTATGACTTCATTAATAATATCCCCTAGCTTCACCACCTCCCAATCCTCAGGGATTGAGCCGATTTCTGTCTGCTTCAAGCTGTCTTTATTCACCATAATGCTGTTTAAAGTACCTGTTAGTTTCGCTAAGAAACTTGTCGGCATTTTTAATTGTTTCTTCGGCATCTTCCTTACTTAAATCGACAAACTCACGATAGTCAGCCATCTGGCGAAGATCAAAAGCTTTGTGAATCGCCTTGCTTATTTCTATGGGAAATTTACCCAATTTAGCAAAATACTGATCAAAAAGAGCAATGACCCCACTGTGTTTTGAGGCGCCCTTTCCGACATCTATTAGTAGAGCAAGAACAGAATAAAACATTCCATAGTAAGCACGATTGATGACACTCCTTACGCTGCCACCTTGCTCGAAAAGTAATCAGGCATCAGCAAGGGCTTCACTTGCCTGTTGCAGGCGATAATGAACAAGTTCCTTTTTCTCCTTATTCATACCCTTATACCTTCTTTAGTTACGGTTTGGAAGAAAGGAGAAAATCGTAATAAACCTGTTTCGATCTCTTTCCTCTCCACAATAACAGGAGCGATTACTCTTCCACCCTCGAAACTGAGCTCCCATGCTATCTCCAAAATAATGTCCCGTATATTACGGTCAAGATTTGGAACGATGATGCAGATATCTATATCGGAGCCTTCCGTTGCATCCCCTCTCGCTGTAGAACCAAAAAGGATTATCTGCACATCCCCAGTAATAGCAGATAGCCTCTGCTTAAACTTTTGCACTAACGAAAGGTTAGATTCAGCAATCTTCTCTTTTTTCATAGTTTATTTTCTCCTACTTTATTATGCTTCAAACCTCAACTTTTTAAGAATCTGGTTAAGTTCCCTATCTATCTCCTCCCCCTCCTCCTTTACCTGCTCAAGTTCAACCAAAGCTTCGTCTATCGGCAAGTATTCCTCTTTTTCACCAGTGGCTACATATCTTGAAGGACTTAGGTTATAATCGTTCCTGGCTGCTTCCTCGTTGCTTATTATCTTGCTGAATCCGCCAACTTCTTCCCAGCCGTTATAGACCCTCTCAATTTTTTCTATGTTCTCATAAGTCAAATAGTTCTTTGGCCTTCCTTTGGCGAACTCCTTCGAGGCGTTTGTCAGCAAGATTTCACCTTTGTGGGGTTTGTCTTTGTTTATCACGATGATATTAGCCGGAGCAGTCGTGTTATAAAAGAGGTTGTCGGTTAGAAGAATAACTGCCTCAACACAGTCACCGTCCACGAACTTCTTCCTTATCTCCTTCTCTCTATTACTCCCAGTATTGCCGCTCCCCCTAGAAACAACCCCAGTATCTATCACCACGACTAATTTCCCTTTCTCTTTCAAAGAGGCAAACATGTGTTGAATCCAGCCCCAATCTGAAGTAGAATTCGATGGAGGGATGCCGAATAAGAATCTATCATGGGAGTCGTTTTCAAAAACCTCTGGTGGAAATTTCTGATTCCACATGGGATTTGCGGTCACCTTATCGAATTGTTTTAATCTACCGCCATCAGCAAAACGAGGATTCCTTATAGTATCTCCAACCCTCATATCAGCGTCCATATCGTGGATGAAGGCATTCATCTTTGCCATGGCATAGGTAAAAGAGTTTATTTCCTGTCCATAGAGCTTAAGAGGCCTCTTTATCTCCTCCACTTTCTCTTTAAGATGGAGCTGAGCTTTGATGAGAAGTCCGCCAGAGCCACAGGCAGGGTCATAAACTTCCTCACCCTCCTCGGCATTGAGCAGGCGAGACATTAAAATCCCGACTTCCCTTGGCGTATAGAACTCTCCGGCGCTCTGCCCCGAGCCTTCAGCGAATTTTCTCAAAAGGTATTCATAGGCTCGGCCTAATATATCAGGCTCCACATCGCTAAGCCCTAATCTATGCCTGTTCAGAATTTCTATCAGTCTGGCAAGGGCTTCATCGCTTATTATCCTCTGTCCGGCAGAAATTTCATTAAAATCTTTGATGTCAATCACACCCTGGAGCTTGGGATTTTCCCTGGCTATACCTCTTAAAGCCTCAGTGAGCCTCCCTCCCAAGTTTGTAGTTACCTTCCTTATCTCCTGCCAGGTATATTCCTCAGGGATATAAAACCTGATCAGCTTGCGGTCTGATTTCACAAACAGCTTGGCAAACTCCCCACTAAGGAATACTTTTTCTCTTACGAATCCTTTTATCTCGTCTTCGTAGACATCACAGAGCCTTTTGTAAAACAAAAGGGGAAGGATGTAATCTTTAAACTTTGGGGCGTCTATCGGTCCTCTTATGCTACAGGCGGCGTCCCAGAGCCAGTTTTCCAGCATCGGCATGTCCATTTCTACTTGCCTCCCCAGATATCCGTCTTCTCTTTCAGGCTAACATATCTTTCGTCTCCGATGATCACATGGTCAAGAAAGTCTATCTCTAAAATCTTACTCGCCTGATAAATCCTTTTGGTAACTTCGATGTCGTCTTTACTTGGAGAGGGGTCTCCCGAAGGATGGTTATGAAGCAATATAACAGCTGCGGCGTGGTTCTCAAGTGCCGGGGAGAGGACATCTCGAGGGTAAGCAAGACTGGTATTCAAAGTGCCTATGGAGATGATCTCATCCTTTATAAGCTTATTCCTTGTATCCAGATAAAGTCCTCTGAAGTGCTCCTTTTTGAGCCTTGCTATATCCCTGGCATATTGGAAGACCTCCTCCGGAGACCGTAAGAAGACTTCGTACTGTCTGCCGAAGAATCTCCGGCCCAGTTCAAAGGCAGCTACTACCTGGCAGGATTGAACTGGAGAGAGCCCCAAGACCTTTTCTACCTTCCCTACATCCCCCTCAGAGAAAATGGCTTGATTCCCATATTGAGTCATGATTCTCTGAGACAGCTCAAGGACGCCCTCTTTCCTTGTCCCCCTTCCCAGAATCACTGCCATGAGCTCATAATTCTTGAGCGCCGCTGGACCATATTTGCGCAGTTTCTCTCTTGGCTTTTCCTCTTCTGGCAGGTCACGGATGCGAGGCTGATAAGATTTATTCAATGATCCCCTCTTATTCTGAAATTAACGAGATGCTCAAAACTTTTCGTCTTGCTCAATAGTTTTTTCAGGTGAATTAATTTCAAATATCAATTATACTACAATTCTTTACAAATTCATGCAGGAGTCTCTTCCAATACAAGATGAGCCTGGAGGGGGTATCGATTTCTAACACAAGGTGAGCCTGAAGCAGGCAGGCAACTCGTTTATGATTGGGACAT
>PCSL01000072.1:974-4385 GCA_002772325.1 Chloroflexi bacterium CG23_combo_of_CG06-09_8_20_14_all_45_10 | reverse complement strand
CTCAGAAGCCACATCAGAATATCTGAATCTATCGTTGAACTCAATGCAGTCGTAAATGCAAATATCGTCGGTGAAGCAGATATGGGCGGCATGCAGGTCACCATGGCAGTCTCTTATTTTACCTTTACTTACTCGTTTATCGAACAGGCTGGCATTGCCCAGTATGAAATTATTGGTGTAACTTTTAATCTGCTCATATTTTGTCGCTGGAATGGAAACGCTGATGTATTTCTCGGTTTGAAGGAAGTTCTCCTCACAGTTTTGGCGGATAGTATCTAATTTGCCAAAAGCAGCAATCTTTGAGTTTGTCTCAGCTTTTTGGTGGAAGCGCACTAACTTTTCCGCCACCTTGGCTATCATTTCCTCAGTTAATTTGCCTCGGTGCAGGAGCACGTCCATCATACGCTCTTGGGGCAATTGCCTCATTTTGACGGCGTACTCTACTACCTTGCCTGCTCCTTCAACGCAGATTAGATTGCCTCGTCCCCTTCGCTTCGCTCTGGGCTTCGGCTCACTCGCTCCTCGCAATGACATTGTAATTGGCACTACCGCTAGATAAACATCAGGGCAGAGGCGTCTGTTTAGCTCTAGCTCCTGGCGACAGAAGAAGCGGCGTTTCTCTAGAGTGGTGTAATCCAAATATCCTAGATTCACTGGCTTCTTCACTTTATAGACATAGCCGCCAGTGAGAAAAATAAAGGACATCTGTGTTTGTATTAGTTCTATCTTTTGCGGCTTACGAGGATAAGCCTCGGGCTTAAGTAAGTCTGCGGTCTTATATTGTAAATCCAATGATGCTTCCTTGGAGTAGTCAGTTTTAGCCGAAGTCAAAAAATCGGTCTACCCTTTCTGTTCCCGAACTCCGAACTGGTAGCAAACTCAAAAATCGTTTTCCTCACCTCTGTGTTACAGTCCTCCGACCGAGCGGAGCTGATTTTGCACTTGCCTAGTTTTTGCTTTCCCTCTCCAGAATCACCTCAGCGCACCACCTAACTGCTTTGCCCACTACGTCGGGACCGAAAATGGTATTGCCTCCGAGCGAGACGAATTCCTTAAACTGCTCAGGGTCATTAATCTTAAACCATTTACCCCCAAACTTAATCTTTTGAATTTCCCGGCACTCAGCAGTGCCCCATTCTTGCAGATATTTTTCCAGAACCTTATTGCAGGCATTGTATGCTACAAACCGGTAACCCTCAGGATCTTCAATCTTGTCCCTCTCTCTGCCATACAGCATGCTGAGAAACATACATGAGCCACTAAGTGCGCCACAAGTTAAAAGCGAAGAACCTCCCAGACCTCCAGCGAGTCCGCAAGCAGCCTTAAAAGCAATGTCATTGGAAATGCCAAACAATTCCTGCAAAGCACCAAAGGCTGATTGCGAACATCCATGGTAGTCATGCTCATACTTGAAGCCCAGGTCATAAGCATCCTTTAGCAGTTGACCTTTCTCCTCTTCGTTTAAATCCTTTAGCCTCTTTATGTCATACACTTTTGCCATGTTTAACCTCCTTTCCCTTTTTCTTGGCTGTTTAATTTTGCCTCGAATTCAAAACTAGATTTGCCTCATTCAGTTTTAATAATCTTTCCCCCAAGATTTTCGTAGTTGCCTGATTTATCAGGCACAGTCGCCCAATAAATTGGGCAACTACATTTTTAAACACCCTCTTTTTTCTTGTCCACGAAACTATATCAAGGGCATTATTTTGGGATGACATCCGGGACAAAAATTGGCTTCCTTCCAGTCGGTATCTGCCAGACAGTTGGAGAAGTGCATAACGCATTTGGCATTGGGGCAATGTCCTAGACCGAAGGTATGTCCTAGTTCATGGACTATTTCCTTGGTGGCTCTTTCCATAAATAACTTTTTATCGGGTGGCAAGCCATAATATTCCTGTCTTAATCGGCATAAGGATACAATCGCTGTGCCAGAGCTAATGTCAGCTTCACCAAAAGCGAAATTAAGTCTTGGAACGTAAAGGTCAACGTCAACTATGCCCACGATTTTCTCCTCCCTTTCCCTTTCTGAGGTATTTAGTGAGGCTAGCAAGCTTGAGGAAAGGTATTGTCGTCTTTCAGGATTATAGGCATGAGCCAAGTAGCTGAAGCCTGTTTTTACTTCTACCGGACAGTGGAAGATATGGTGAACTTCTTCCCCAAGTTCCTTAACTATTTCATGGTCTACTTCGCCCAATGGTTTAAGAGTGATTTTCACCTGGCAACTATCTCCAGCCAATTTAAAATTTCTCTCAGCGCTTGGTTACGGTTACTCCTGGTTACCACAAGTAATTTAACTTCCGGATGGTGCTTGATTTCATCGGCGAAGGGATTAGGGCTAAGCATGATAGTACCCAGGACTTTTTTCCCGCTGTCTATCACTTGCCATATAGCTTCCTTAAACCGCGGCGATAAAAGCTCCATCTTGCCAATTTCATCAATAACTACTAAATCACATTCCTTCAGCGCTTGATGGATGGCAGAAACGCCAACCTCATTCAAACTATTAATATCAACTCTGTATTTGCTTACCTGATAGGGGCTAGAGATATTGGTATGTGCCAATATACCATCTTGCCCATCAAGGGTGATTATTCTAAATCCTTGCCTTACTCCGCCACTTCGTATTTCTTCGGTGTAGAAGCCGCCAGCCCTGATTCTTGTCTTAGCTATGGCTTCCTTGATGAGAGCAGTTTTGCCCGTGCCCGGCTTGCCGGTTAGCAGGAGGACCCTTTTCATTGCCCTTTTGCTAAAGCCTTAGCCTTCTTCTTTTCCTTGAGCTTTTTCTGGCGCCGGCGGTGTTTTAGGGCCGCCATTCTTTTCTTCTTATTCATACCCTTTTGGAATAAACAGCAATGAACTTAGCCAATGAGCGGTCATAAGCCCCTTCTACTTCAGGAGGGAATAGACAGCCAGGGAGCTCACCATGTTCCCAATGATAGCGAATGCACTCACAGCATTTACCCTTTCTGTCACAAGGTTCGTAAGTGCAGCTACATTTGGATTTGTTGACCTCAATCTGGCACTCCATTTTGTACGCTCCTATTATAATAGCTTTACCAACGACCACCTGTCATTCTGAGCCCTTCGCTCCCTGTCATTCTGAGCGTAGCAAAGAATCTCACACCACTCAGGACAAGCTCCGCGAAGAATCTAGACCCTTCCTCTTCACGGAGTTTACCCTGAGCAAGATTCTTCGGTCGCTGTGCTCCCTCAGAATGACAAAAAGCGAAGGGTTCAGAGTCAGGGTGACAAAATAAATTCCTATTATAGAGTATATCGCCTCCTTAAATTATGGGATAACTTGGCTACTAATTCCAGAGCCTGGCATGCTGCTTCAGGTGATAGGGCTGCCAGTCCGCAAGAAGGGGTTAGCAAGCCTTGCCTTAAAATTTGCTTAAAACTGACGCCATT
>PCSL01000072.1:0-944 GCA_002772325.1 Chloroflexi bacterium CG23_combo_of_CG06-09_8_20_14_all_45_10 | reverse complement strand
ACGGTCATGGAGGCTGGATAGCGATTCCTTAGCTAAAGCCTCTTCATCGTTGGGAACAATTCCCCAGGCGATAGTGCCTCCACGCTGGAGGAAGGATTTTACCTCGTTAGGATAAGTGCTGAGGGAGGAAGCGTAATTGTAAGCATCAAAGCTAAGGATGTCAGTCGTGGTGCCCAAAAGAACTGGCCAATCGGTGCTGCCACAGCAATGCAATCCTTTTATCCCTTTAATTCCCTGGAAAACTTCCTCTAGTAAGGCAGCCACTTTATCTTCAGGGATGGGGGTAAAGACTGAGCCTAAAGAGACTAAATATGGCTCATCCACAAAGATGATGGTATGGTGTGATATTTGGTTTAAAGCGTTTTCCTGCCAGGAGGCTTTTAGCCTCAAGAACTTAGCGGCGACTTCAGCCAGGGTATCATCATAAAGGATGGCTAAGCCATCCTGGCGAGTAACCGTCAGCCCCCAGGTGATAGGACCTGTTATCTGCCCTTTGACCATTCCTGTCCCTTTTACTTTTGAAAGGGAGGCATGAAGCCCAGCAGCATATTCAGCGGAAACGCCATATTTGCTAGGATTGTTTTCCTCGCAGTCGGCATAAATTTGCCCTAGCCCGGTTTCAAAATTTGCCCACGGCTCAATACGGATTTTATCCTTGGCTATCACTATCCCCGGGAAACCCTCGCTGAATTGGATACACATATTTTCCTTTGGAGAGCGCTTTGGTAACTGAGGCCAGGCAGGGATGGCGGGGAGATATTTCATAACAATGGAGCAAGCCTCTTCTGGCTCGGTGTGAGGCATACTGCCGATGGCTGTAGGCAGACAAGCAAACTCAAATTTTGCCATTTTCTCGCTTACTTAAAGACTCTATAAAAATTCACCCATGCGTATAGCATGGACGTGCATGGCGATGCTGGCAACAACGAGTATCCCTCCCGCTA
>PCSL01000114.1:2488-4301 GCA_002772325.1 Chloroflexi bacterium CG23_combo_of_CG06-09_8_20_14_all_45_10 | reverse complement strand
GCAGAGTGTAGATCAAACAGATGATAAGCAGACATATTACATCTCTGAAACGGCGAAGGTTGGTGAGAACTGTGACATCCGTCACGGAGTAATTATCGAGGACGATGTCGTCGTCGGCAATAACTGCTTTATTGGCGAATATGCTCACATTACCGAAGGAACAGTTATCGATGACTATGTTTATATCGGAGCTAAAGTTATGGTATTGAACCTTGATCGAATTGTATATATGCGAGATATTGCAACAAAGTTGCATCCTGTACATATTAAGTATGGTTCAAGAATTGCTCCTGCAGCAGTTATCCTTCCAGGAATAACTATTGGTAAAAATGCTTTGGTTGGAATAGCTGCAGTAATTACAAAAGATGTTCCTGCAAGGCAGATCCACTTTGGTTTCCCAGCTAAGAAGCGTGGTAATGTTCAAGATGACGAATGCATAGGTGAGGAATTAGTTTCTCAGCTTAAAAAGAAAGAGGATAAATGAGGGCTATACAAAAGTTAAAGGGCAAATTTTTTCTTACGATAAGCCTTGACATCCTTTGAATATGTAATTATACTTAAAGTAAGGTTTGCTATTGACTTAAATTAAATGCAAGGGGGTGATCATTATTCCATATCCAAGCGAATATAGTTGTCGTCTTTGCTCACCTATTAAGGGTGCTCCAACACGCAGAAAAAATGGTGCACGGGAGCATAATGGGAAGAAGTATGATGTCATTTATCAGGAGCAGAAAGGTAAATGGGTAGATCAATCATATCGCTATCCCAAGAAAACTTGGTCAGCATCGGAAGCACGTTCACATTGCAAGAGCCACAAAGGATCGTATGGAGCATCAGTTGATATAGAAAAAGTAGATGCTATGGTTGTTGAGTGGGAGAGCAAATTAAAGAAGGCCAGTGAAAATGAAGGGGGGTTTTTGTATCGCCTCTCATCAAAGATTTTCAACACACCCTTAGCGATTACACCAGATAAACTTGCTGTGATTATGGCTGTGCTCAATAAACGGATTGGCATTGAGGCAGAATTGAAAGCATTGCCAGAATATAATCCTCCACAGCGAAAAGTTCAAACGATTGAAAATATTGCACTTATTCCTATTCACGGAACACTGATGCACCGTACGTATGGACTCGACGCGATGTCAGGGCTTTTGTCGTATGAAGCTATACAATCTCAAATTATTGCTGCCGCTGAAGATTCGAAGATTGATCATATTCTCCTTGATATTAACAGCCCTGGAGGTGAAGTTTCAGGAGTATTTGACTTGGCAGATATGATCTACGCTCTTCGTGATAAGAAGCATATTGTTGCTTACGCAAATGAGCATGCATACTCTGCTGCATATGCGCTTGCATCTTCAGCACACGAAATATATACTTCTCGAACTGGAGGTGTTGGATCGATTGGTGTTATTGCTGTTCATGTTGATCAAAGTGCATATGATGAAAAGCAGGGTCTTAAATATACATCGGTATATGCTGGAGAAAGAAAAAATGACTGGTCTCCTCATGAGCCCTTGGCTGAGAGAGCTTACGACAAACTAAAGGCTGAAGTTGACGAGATATATGAAATTTTTGTGAACACTGTATCTCGTAATCGAGAATTAACTACTGATGAAATCAAACGAACAGAGGCGGATATATACCTCGGCGACAAGGGCGTAAATGTTGGATTGGTTGATGCCATTATGACATTTGATCAAGTTATAGATAAACTAACAAATCATCAAGAGGGAGGCAATGGTATGGGTCAAGAAAATATCAATGATCTAAAGGATCAGCTCGATGCTTTACTTGCTGACGCTTCGCCAGA
>PCSL01000114.1:2085-2477 GCA_002772325.1 Chloroflexi bacterium CG23_combo_of_CG06-09_8_20_14_all_45_10 | reverse complement strand
TTGCACTTTTGGAAATGGGATACGTTCCCAAGGCAACAGTTGTAGCTCCTGATGAATCAATGAATGCAGCAGTAGAAGCAATTCGGGTTGAAAAGGACAAGGAGATTGAAACTCTTCAGGCTAATGTAAGCACCCTTACAGAAAGAGTTACCAAGGCTGAGACAGATGCTGCTGCGGAGCGAACTGCACGACGGAGAATTGAACTTAAGAGCGAAATTGGCAGTTACGGCGTAATTGGCAATGTAGAAGTTTTCGCTGATGTTGCACTGAAGCTGGAAGGGCTTAGTGTTGAGGATGCAGGTAAGTATCTCCACGAGTTGAAAGCTCAGGGCGATGCACTGAAGGCAAGTGGTGTTCTTTCTGAGATTGGAGACGCTGGCGAGGGAATAGTC
>PCSL01000114.1:1618-2045 GCA_002772325.1 Chloroflexi bacterium CG23_combo_of_CG06-09_8_20_14_all_45_10 | reverse complement strand
CTGAGATCACTAAGGAAGATGGAATGACAGAACTGAAGGCTTGGCGGGAAGTTCCAAGGCGTTATCCTGAGCTTTACAAAAAGTACAAAGAGGGGAGGTAACACGTTATGGCAACTGAGGAAAATCAATATAATATTACGTTAGTGGCAGATTACGACCTCTCCAATTATCAGTTTCGGTTTGTGGCACTTTCTGGAGAACGTGCATGTGACTTAGCCGGACCTGCGGATGAGGATTTGATTGGAATTTTGCAGAACAAACCTGATGGGGCTGGGATTGCAGCTACAGTTTGTCGTATGGGCCTGTCGAAACTCGTAGGTGGAGCTACCTTCGTAGTTGGTGCAAAGTTGACATCCGATGCCAATGGCAGAGGAGTTGCAGCAGCATATGGCGATCGCTATGGTGCAGTTGCACTTGAAAGTGGGGC
>PCSL01000114.1:1342-1553 GCA_002772325.1 Chloroflexi bacterium CG23_combo_of_CG06-09_8_20_14_all_45_10 | reverse complement strand
TAGAAAGTAGGGAGGTGTTAGGCTATGCCGCAACCAACTGGAAGTGACTTACACATCGACACTTACTTGAGCAATGTAGGTGTTGCGTATATGAATGAACCTGGAGCATACATTGCGGATCGTGTTTTTCCCGTAGTGCCTGTTGATAAACAGTCTGACTTATACCCGCGTTATGCTAAGGATTTCTGGTTTCGAGATGAAGCACAGAAAA
>PCSL01000114.1:879-1140 GCA_002772325.1 Chloroflexi bacterium CG23_combo_of_CG06-09_8_20_14_all_45_10 | reverse complement strand
TTACTTTAAAGAGGGCGTGTGGGCTAATGAAGTTGCTGGGGTCACGAACTTTGTGCAGTGGGATAAGGCCGATGCTAATCCAATAATCGATGTTGGAAACTGGAAAGAGCAGGTTCTCCGAGCGACGGGAATTAAGGCAAATACTCTGGTGGTTCCGTATAATATCCACCAGTTTATAAAGAACAATACTAAAGTGCTTGGTCGATTCGAGCATACCCAGGCGGGGGTTATTACTGAGCAGCTCCTTATGCAGGTATTTGA
>PCSL01000114.1:717-859 GCA_002772325.1 Chloroflexi bacterium CG23_combo_of_CG06-09_8_20_14_all_45_10 | reverse complement strand
GATATGCTCTCCATGCACCCCATGCTGAAGGCGTGACGGGTAATCTTGAATACATCTTAAACGATGATTGTGTACTTCTGGTTTATGCTGCACCACGCCCCTCACGGAGACGGCCATCGGGTGGCTATACCTTCCGGTGGAA
>PCSL01000114.1:398-540 GCA_002772325.1 Chloroflexi bacterium CG23_combo_of_CG06-09_8_20_14_all_45_10 | reverse complement strand
ACATTTTTAGCCACTAAAAATGCAAGGCTTAAGGAGTTGAGATGACGTTTAGCTATGATGAAACTGATCTTAGCATGGAATTAAATCGGATTCGTTTAGAGCTAGGAGATACTGATGAAGATGATGCTCTCCTTCAAAATGA
>PCSL01000114.1:0-338 GCA_002772325.1 Chloroflexi bacterium CG23_combo_of_CG06-09_8_20_14_all_45_10 | reverse complement strand
TCGTCTGATCTGTGCAAAAATAGCCAAGAGAGTCAATTACAAGCTCTCTAGGCTTTCTGAGGATGCATCTGTCTTATATGATCGTTATAAAGAAATGGAGAAGATGTTCTCAGCTAAAACGTCTACGAACTATCCTTGGGTGGGGTCAATTAAAATTGATCTAAAAGCTGATGTCGAGGCTAATACAAATCTTGTTAAAGCTAGGTTTAAACGTGGACAAATGGATAACGTATAATGGCATCTACCTTTACAAAATATGCAAAGCATACAACTACAATTCACCGCGTAACGCGAAGTCGTGGAACGGTGACGGAAACTAAGGTTGATGCGGATGGGTA
>PCSL01000063.1:943-4387 GCA_002772325.1 Chloroflexi bacterium CG23_combo_of_CG06-09_8_20_14_all_45_10 | reverse complement strand
ACATTGTAACGAATTCAGTAATGAAGATGAGAGACAGAGATATAAAGTACTCTCCATTGTGTTATCCCAATGGTGGCCAGGTGGACGATCTTTTTGTCTACAAAGTAGAGGATGATTTTGTATTACTTGTTGTCAATGCATCACCTAACTATTCCGTGAAGGATTTCACCTGGATTTCACAGCAAAAGGGAAGTTTTGATGTAAAAATTTCGAATAAGAGCCCGGACTACGGGGAAGTAGCAGTACAGGGGCCTATGTCAGAAAAATTGATGGGGCCTTTAGTAAAATTAGGCGGAGATATGCCTCTTAAAGAACTGAGGCGTTTTAAGTTTATGTATGGGGAGTTGTTCGGTAAAAAGATTCTTATCTCGCGTACAGGTTACACGGGAGAGGATGGGTTCGAAATTTACTCTAAGGCAAAAGACATTGTGGCTCTCTGGAATGGTATTCTTGAAGAAGGTGAAAAGTTTGGCATAAAACCTGCAGGGTTAGGGGCAAGAGACACCACGCGGTTTGAAGTTTGTTACTGGCTTTATGGCAACGATATTGATGAAACAATAAATCCGCTCGAAACAGGTCAAGGCTGGGCAGTAAAATTTGACAAGGAGAAGTTTATTGGCAAAGAGGCACTTCTTGAAATAAGAGAGAGGGGAATTAGCCGGAAGCTTGTTGGCCTCTATATTCCCGCAGGTGGTATTCCCAGACATAAAATGGAAGTGAAGAAAGACGGAAAGAAGATTGGATACATCACGTCAGGGAATTATTGTCCTTCTCTAAGGAAGGTATATGCGTGGGCCATCATTGATCTGCCTTATACCGAGAAGGGCAGTAAAGTAAATGTTGTTATCAGAGATAAAGAAGTGGAAGCTGAGGTTGTTGATACGCCTTTTGTCAAACCATTTGACAAAAGGTAAAGGAATTGCAGAACCAAAAGAAGCTGTTTAGAAGCTAGTGATTGAGGTTTGTCCTGAGCGAAGCGAAGGAGCAAGGAACCTTTCGAAAGTTTTTCAAGCTGGGAAAATTTAATCTTTATTTAGTTTGCCTTACCTTAAACGGGATAGCTACCTTAGGTAAGGAATCAATTCTTTAGGCAAAGCAGTAAACGATGGAAACTGAATTTGATGTCACCATAATCGGCGGTGGCCCGGGGGGATACGTAGCAGCTATTTATGCCTCCCAGCTAGGAGCGAGGGTAGCTTTGGTGGAAAAGGATTGCCTCGGTGGTACATGCCTCAATCGTGGTTGTATCCCGACAAAGTCATTGCTTAGAAGTGCCGAGGTACTACAGCAGGCTAGGAGAGCGAGTGAGTTTGGCCTGGAGATTGACCATATTGGGGTGAATTTGCCCCAGATTATTGCCCGCAAGAATAAGATAGTAGCTGGGCAGGTAGCGGGAATTAAGCAGCTAACACTGGCTGGTAACATAAGTATTTACAAGGGCACGGGGCACATTGTGTCTCCCACGTTAGTGGAGGTAAACGATGAGGAGATTCCAACCAAGAGGATCATTATCGCCACAGGCTCGGAGACTGCTTCACTTCCTATCCCCGGTTTAGACCTTCCAGGGGTGGTTAACACTGATGAGATACTAGATGTGACCAAGCTTCCCCAAAGCCTGATAGTCATCGGGGGAAACGTCGTGGGCGTGGAATTTGCCACCATCTTCAATGCCTTTGGCACTAAGGTGACTATCCTCGAGATGCGACCCTTCCTCTTAGAGCCAGTTGACCTAGAGATCAGCCAACGTTTTGCCCAGATCCTAAGGAGACAAGGCATTACGATCATAACTAGCGCTACAGTCAAGGCAATAAGGCAGGAAGGGACAATGACTAAAGTGGTCTGGGACACACCAGAGGGAGAACGAGGAATCGAGGCGCAAATGGTTCTCATGGCTACCGGGCGTTCCCCCTATACTGAAGGACTGGGCTTAACTGAACTAGGGATGAAGATGAAAAGACGAGCTATCGCGGTGAACGAGAGACTAGAAACAAATATCCCTGATATTTACGCTATCGGAGACGTAATTGGCGGGCATATGCTAGCTCATGTTGCCTCCTACGAGGGGAAGATTGCTGTAGAGAATGCTCTTGGTCACTCTCGCCGGGTAGACTACCAAGCTGTTCCTATTTGTGTCTTCACCCACCCTGAGATAGCAGGTGTTGGCTTGACCGAAAATGAAGCCAAAACTAGGGAGCTTTCTTATAAAGTGAGTAGCTTCCCTTTTAGGGCCTGTGGCCGTGCTCATACCCTGGGGGAAACGACGGGCATGGTTAAGATAGTTTGCGAAGCAGAAAGTGGAAGGGTACTGGGGATGCACATCATGGGGCCTCATGCTGACGACCTGATAGCAGAAGGCGTGCTGGCAGTCAAATGTAGGCTCACAGCCAAAGATATCGCCGACACCATGCATGCTCACCCCACACTGCCAGAGGCAGTACTGGAAGCGGCTTTAGGACAGTTGGGCGGCTCGATTCACTTTCAAACTAAGCAGGCTGGCTAAACTTGAATTCGTAGAGGATTTTGGAATCAAAGAAGTCTTACCAAGCTTATTATTTGGGGGTGGTGCCATACCAGCTTGCCTTAAACTTGCAACAATCATTGGTAGAGGCGCGAGCTAAGGGAATCAATCCTGATGTGCTGCTGCTTCTCCAGCACCCCTCGGTTTTCACCATAGGACGTTTTAAAGGAGAAGAGGATATAATTATTCCCCCAGAGAGGCTGGCCCAAGAGGGTATAGAGGTCTTTCACATCGGTCGAGGAGGAGGCATCACCTACCATGGCCCAGGACAGCTTATAGGCTATCCTATTCTCAGTCTTGAAGAAAACGGGCTTGGTGTGCGTCAATATGTCTGGAAACTAGAGTCAGTTATCATTAACTTGCTGCATTCTCTTGGTATCCGAGGTCATCGGATTAGCAAGTATCCTGGCGTCTGGGTGAATGTGGGAAAAGTTTGTTCTATAGGGGTGAGGGTTAACCATGGTATTACTATGCATGGTTTTGCTCTTAATGTAGATACGGACCTACGGTATTTCGAATATATAAACCCTTGTGGCATGAAAAAGGCGGGAATAATGACCTCTATTTCAAAAATATTGGGGTATCCTATAGAGGTCGAATCCATCATAGGGGGGTTGCTTCATTCCTTTTCAGATATATTTGGTTTCGAATACAAACAGGAGGTTGATAGATGTCCAGTTATGCTAGACGCCCTGAGTGGTTAAAGCTAAAACCTTTGGATTCTACCGTACTGACCAGAATGAGGAAGCTCAACCGGGGGCTAAAGCTGCATACCATCTGTGAAAGTGCTCGCTGCCCCAACCGGACAGAATGCTTTGCTCAAGGCACAGCCACATTTATGATCTTGGGGGATATTTGTACTCGCAACTGTACCTTTTGTGCCGTAAAGCACGGAAAGCCTGAAGCTCCTGACCCAGAAGAGCCAG
>PCSL01000063.1:0-837 GCA_002772325.1 Chloroflexi bacterium CG23_combo_of_CG06-09_8_20_14_all_45_10 | reverse complement strand
AATCAAAGCTCTTCGTGCATATGATTCTAATATCTTGGTTGAGGTTCTAGTCCCTGATTTCAGGGGCTCGCTGCCCGCCTGGCAAATTGTAATAGATGCCTCGCCAGACGTTCTCAACCATAATGTGGAAACGGTACCCCGACTTTACCTTGAGGTTCGCCCTGGGGCTAACTATCAGCGCTCATTAGAGCTCTTGAGACGGGCTAAACTGAATGGTTTGTTAACTAAATCTGGACTGATGTTGGGGTTGGGGGAAAATCGGCAAGAGATTATTGAAGTGATGGCCGACCTTAGGGAGGCTGGCTGTGACCTTATGACTATAGGTCAGTATTTGCAGCCTTCCCTGAAGCATCACCAGGTGGTAAGATATGTTACTCCTGATGAGTTTGACCAATATGAGGTTATTGCGAGGAAGATGAGGTTCTCAGGGGTAGCATCGGGGCCGCTAGTGCGTAGCTCCTTCAATGCTACTGCCCTTTTTAATGAGGTAAGATTACGTAAAAGTACAAACCATTCCATATGAGTTATCTGCTTACTCATGGTGAGCTTTACCCAGTGATGAAATTTGCCTTAAAGTGAGGGAGGGGGTTTATATTGGGCAGTTGTAAACATGAAAGTGTTATAATATAAACGAAGGAGGCTAATTCTTTCTGGAGGCTGAAGAGCTAGCGAAGTTAGCTGTGGAAGCTGCTTCTGAGAAGCAGGCAAGTAATATTGTGATGCTTGACGTGAGAGGGTTATGCTCTTTTGCCGATTATTTCGTTATTTGCAGTGGAGAAAGCGACCGTCAGATAGAGGCCATTTGGCGAGGCATTGATGAAGTACTGAGGAGCAAAG
>PCSL01000030.1:1266-4543 GCA_002772325.1 Chloroflexi bacterium CG23_combo_of_CG06-09_8_20_14_all_45_10 | reverse complement strand
CTGAGGGATGTCAGGCAGCTCATGAATCCTTCCCTCATCATCAATAAATCCTCTGGTCGTCCAACGAAAATCTCTGAAGAGGTTTTCTAAATCAGCCTTAAGATTGGGCTTAGATGCCATATCAGACCTTTACTCAATACGAATTCCCTTTTAAAACATATCAAAGCAAATTATACCAACATCTCTAGCCCTTGGAAACGACTTCTTTTAGCCTCCTCTCAAAAATGCCTCTTTTGAACCACACCCTTCGTTGGCATTTGAGGTGTTTATCTTGGCACATGGGAATGAACTTTTGTATTTACAGGCGTAATTATCTTAAAAGATTCAGGCGTTTTAAATCTTCCTCGTTCCACTTAGCCTGTTTCTCGATGATGCTTTTTAGAGTTTCTCTGGTAAAAGTCTCGCCAGAACGTGTGAAAGGAACTGTCACTCTTCGACCATCTGGATGATGGTAACGATGATGACTACCTCGCTGGCGGGTAAAAATGAATCCTTCTTTTGACAGAGCTTTTATCAATTCTCGAGCCGTGAGGGAACCAAGTTTTCCATAATCAATCTTGTTCATACATTTACTGTCACCAGGGCTTCCTCAGAGACAGTCATTCTTTCTGTAATGGGTATTGGCTTTCCCTCCTCAGCAAATTCCTCCAAAATCATAGAGAGGACTTCTGTAATATTTTTTAAAGCCTCCTTTTTGGTTTTACCCCAAGTAGAAGCTCCAATTTCTTCCCAAGGAGGATAAAAAGCTCGCCATCCCTCCTCATCAAGTTCTAAATCCACGTTAAAAGCATAGGTTTTCATTTACTCATTCTCTAACCTTTAACTTAGTTTAACTTAATTTAAAGATCTATTCAAGGCGTATTTTAGGGTTACTTCAATCCTCACTGTCAATCAGGTCATCCCGGGTGCTAGACTCAAAGAGACTTAGTTGTGATCCTCCTTGGGCGTCTAGGCTGACCTTGCGTGGCACCAGCCTCTGTTCTTCAAGACCGCCTAGCTTGTTGATGTTTTCCACGATGGTAGGCAGGCAATATTCAGCCATTGCTTCCATGATGTGTGGGGTGTTAAAACGCAGAATCCTCCAGCCGGCTGTTTCCAAGTCATTGTCCCGCAGGTTGTCTAGCGGGATGCGCTCTGGGTCGGCATGCCAGATGTCACCATCAGCCTCTACGTCAATCTTGCCTGATGCGCAGTAAACGGCAAAGTCCAGGGCGTAAGTGCGTCCTTTCACTGGCACAAATTCCTGCCGCTCTGCGCTGATGCTCAGTCGTTTGAGCTCAGCCCATAGTCGGTCTTCTAGCGGGCTCTCATCGTATAGGTCGTTGATTTCCGCGGCATTTATAAACTTCTGCCAGGTGGTTGGGATGAAAACGATAAGGCGTCGGCGTCGGCTGAAAATGGGTTGGGGCATCTGTTGCAATGGCGACAGCAACAGTTGGTAGTAGCGTTGTTGTCCCCTCTCATCATGGGGTTGCTCAGGGAAAAGCTGCCAGCGGAAGACCTTATGGATGTTGAGGACAGGTGCAAAGTAATTCACAGCGTAGGCTTCACTGCCAAAGACTTTGGTCTGGTAGAAAGCTAGCCATTGGGGTGGCCAGCGTTTTTTAAGCAGATTTTCCACGCTGCGCACTGGGATGCGGTACCAGTGCTGGTTGCGAGCGATGGTGAAATCCAGCAGGTTGTTCATAATGGCAACCAGCACCTCACCTCGTGTATCTGTTGTGCTTCTCAATCGCTTCAATTTTATCCTTCTCCACGATAAACTACTTCTTTTAGCCTTCTCTCAAAAATACTTCTCTCCAGAAGGATTCTTCTTTGGCACTTAAGGCATTTAAGGCCAATATCGGCACCTACTCTTACTACTTCCCACTCATAGCTGCCACAGGGATGTGGTTTGCGCAGTCGAACTATGTCACCGATTTTTATGTCTATAGTCATCTTGCCTTTTGGCGGGAAGCTAAGTGTGAGTTGATTTGGTTGCGTATTTTCTCGGCTGCATTCCTGGCTGCTTGGGCAAAATCCCTTTCCCGTGAAGCATAAAGAATTTGCCGTGATACATTGATGATCGCTTTTTCCCCTTGAGCATCCACTCCGTAGCTAACCGCTAAAGCCAAATCTCCACCTTGAGCACCAATGCCCGGGATGAGCAAGCACATCTCGGGGCAAATGGAGCGAATCCTCTTCAATTCCTCGGGATAAGTAGCCCCCACCACCAAGCCAATATTGCCATAAATATTCCATTCTTTGGCTTTTTGTGCCACCATTTCATAGAGCGGGAAACCACCAGTGCAAGAAAGGTCTTGAAAATCCATAGCTCCTCGGTTTGATGTTCGACATAAGACGAACACTCCTTTATCCTGGTAGCTAATGAAGGGCTCTATGGAATCGAAGCCAAGATAAGGGTTGACTGTGGCAGCATCAAAACCAAAGGTGGAGAAAAGTGCCCTGGCATAAGCTTTAGCCGTGTTACCTATGTCGCCACGCTTGGCATCGCCAATTATGGGAATATCAGCAGGCATATATTTGATGGTCTTCTCTAAAATGATAAGCCCTTCAATTCCCAGGGCTTCATAAAAAGCCAGATTGGGTTTATAGGCACATACCAAGTCGCGAGTGGAGGCGATGATAGCTTTGTTAAATTCCAAAATGCCTACTTTAGGCATAAGCTCTGGATTGGGGTCAAGCCCAATGCAAAGTAAACTTTCATTTTTTCGGCTAATATTAAGCAGTTTGTCAATGAAGTTCATTAGCTGGATAATATCAAAGGATGCCTATAAAATAAAGCTCAAATGAATTATAGCCAGGCAGTAGAGTATCTTCATAGCTTTATTGATTACGAAAAGATTCCCGGTATATCTTACGCCTCCCATAACTATAGCCTGAAGCACGTAGAAGAACTTTTGCATCGAATGGGTGACCCCCATTTAGCCGCCAAGACAGTTCATGTAGCCGGTACCAAGGGAAAGGGAAGCATAGTAGCTATGATTGCCCGGGTTTTGACCGTCTCAGGCTATCGGACGGGATTATACACCTCCCCCCATCTTCACACCTTAAGGGAGCGCATCAGGGTGGACGGTAATTTGATTTCGGAAGAAGAGTTCGCTGCTTTGATGACGGAAGTAAAGCCCTATTTTGAGGCCATGAACCACGACCCTCTTTACCGACAGCTCACTTTCTTCGAAGTATTGACTGTGCTGGCATTTGCCTATTTCAAGCAGAAGCAAGCAGCTTTTCAAGTATTAGAAGTAGGCTTAGGTGGCAGACTTGACGCTACCAA
>PCSL01000030.1:314-456 GCA_002772325.1 Chloroflexi bacterium CG23_combo_of_CG06-09_8_20_14_all_45_10 | reverse complement strand
GGATTATGCCGCCAAAAGTTCCAATTTCTAAGGTTGAGTTACTATAGGGGAGGTAAGAGCCTCCTTGGGCAGGACATTGGCTAACATTTGCTGTAGCGCCATGGTATGGCTGCATGTCTCCCATTGCGAAAAGAAATGGCAG
>PCSL01000030.1:0-147 GCA_002772325.1 Chloroflexi bacterium CG23_combo_of_CG06-09_8_20_14_all_45_10 | reverse complement strand
ATTTGAGCCCGTTTAATTTTGATTTCCCGTTCAATTTCAGCCATCACGGACGTGTTTCACCCCCAAATTTTTGTAGTTGCCTGATTCATCAGGCACAGTCGCCCAATAAATTGGGCAACTACATTTTTAAACACCCTCTATTTATTA
>PCSL01000105.1:1413-4322 GCA_002772325.1 Chloroflexi bacterium CG23_combo_of_CG06-09_8_20_14_all_45_10 | reverse complement strand
GTGGCATCGTAAGGTGGAATGAAATCCCCCAGCATCTTCGAACCACAGGTGGTTCGTATCCCTTGGGTGCATATAACATCCTTAATCAAGGTAGGTATGCCAGTTAAAGGTGCAATATCACCGCTGCTGATATGCTTATCTGCCTCTTCTGCCTGTCTTAAGGCCGAATCCTCAGTAATGGTGACGCAAGCATGAATCTTGCCTTCTATCTCGGCAATGCGCTTCAACGCAGATTTTGTCAGTTCTACTGAGGAGATTTTCCTTTGCTTAAGAAGCCCATGCGCCTCATGAATAGTTAGCTGATGTAGCTCGTTCATTTACAAACAGTTTCTCTAACTTCGCCCCTATCATTCTGAACCCTTCGCTCCCTGTCATTCTGAGCGTAGTGAAGAATCTCATAGCGCTCAGGACAGGCTCCGCGAAGAATCTAGAGGCCCTTCACTTGCCTCTTCGCTTCGTTCAGAGCTTTCGGCTCAGGGTGACAGCTGAACACTCTTATTCCAATATTGCTTGCACTTTGAAGCAATTCTTTTCTTGTCTCGGGGCATTGGCTAGAACCACATTCTGGGGATATGATTTAGCTATCCTGTCTTCCCGGAAAACATTTTGCTGTGGTATAGACGGGGTTACTGGTGGCACATTGGTCGTGTCTATTTCCTGAAGTATCTCGAAGTTTTCCAAGATGTTGGATAGCTGAAAGCTAAATTTTTCGATCTCAGGTCCACTCAAGCCTAAACGGGCTAGCCAAGCAATATGTTTTACTTGATCGTAGCTTAATTTCATTTTACGTTAAGAATAGTAATTATAGCACCTAATTTAATTTCTCGGTGACAATTGCGTAGCACGTGTCAAATTATTTTAAGTAGCTAACCCGACTTTAGATTGTTGCTTATCGTCTGGGTGGGAGCTTATAATTGCAATAATGCAGGGAAAGGCTGCGAAGCCAAAAAAGAGAGGGTACATAGAATAATGAACTCATATAAACCAGGCGAAATTCGCAACGTTGTGCTGCTATCTCATTATGGTGCTGGCAAGACTTCCCTCGCTGAAGCGATGCTATTTACCTCGGGGGCTATCAAGAGGTTAGGCAGTGTTGAAAGCGGCACTACTACCTCTGATTATGATCCTAGCGAAATTGAGCGCCGCATGAGCATCAGCCTGTCTTTGTTGCCGCAGGAGTGGAAGGGAAGCAAGTTAAATCTCATTGATACTCCTGGTTATGCTGATTTTGCTAGCGAAGTCAAAGCGGGTTTGCGTGTCTGTGAGGGAGCAGTGATTGTAGTTTGTGCTGCTTCAGGCGTGGAAGTAGGCACTGAGCAAGTATGGTCCTATGCTGAAAAGTCGAATCTACCTCGCTTGCTTTTCATTAATAAGATGGATCGAGATAATGCTGATTTCCTGCGAATTTTGGCAGAAGTCCAGGCTAAATTAGCAGCAAGATGCTTGCCAGTTCAGCTACCTATAGGTGCACAGAGTGATTTTCAAGGCATGATAGACTTAGTGACTATGAAAGGTTATATTGGCCCTACTTTACAGGAAATAGAACCTCCCTCTTCGCTTTTGGAGCAAGCCAAAATTACCCGTGAGAAGCTGGTGGAGGCTGTGGTTGAGATTGATGATAAACTCATCGCTAAGTATTTGGAGGGTGAAGATATAAACAATGAGGAAATTTTTACGGCTATAAAGCAAGCGACTATAGCAGGTAAGTTAGTGCCTGTTTTTACCGGTTCCGCCTCGCGTAATATTGGCATTAGTTCGCTTTTTGATGCTATTAGTAATTATTTGCCTTCGCCTGAAGAAAAAGATACTACGGTAGCTACAAATTTAATAACTGGCGATAAGGAGGAAGTTAAATCGGAGGCAGGGGCGCCCCTAAGCAGCTTCGTTTTTAAGACTAGCGCTGATCCATTTACCGGCAAGGTGAGCTATCTCCGAGTTTACTCGGGCGTTATTTTCAGTAATTCCCAAGTTTGGAATGCTAACAAGAAGAGCATGGAGCGTATTGGTCAACTTTTTACCTTGTTGGGTAAAAATCAGCAGCCGGTGCCTCAATTAGCTGCTGGAGATATTGGGGCAGTAGCCAGGTTAAACTTGACCACTACCGGGGATACTCTTTGTGCTCATGAGCACCCCGTGACCTTTGAAGGCATTGATTTTCCTCAGGCAAATTTCAGTATGGCGATCCAACCTCAGACAAAGGCTGATCTGGATAAGATGAGTACTGTCTTACCCCGAATTTGCGAGGAAGACCCCTCCTTGAAGGTACATCGTGAGCCTGATACTAACGAGGTCATTGTTTCTGGAGTCGGCGATAGCCATTTAGAGATGGTTAAGGAAAGGATGCGTCGCAAGTTTGGCGTGGAGGTGAAGTTGGTGCCACCAAAGATTCCTTATAAGGAAACTATTACTGTGCCAACTAAGGCGGAGTATAAACATAAGAAACAGTCAGGGGGACATGGCCAATATGGGCATGTCTTTCTGGAGCTAGAGCCTTTGCCTCCGGGTAGCGGCTTTGAGTTTGGAGCGAAAGTAGTAGGTGGCTCGGTTCCTAAGAATTATATTCCCGCGGTAGAAAAGGGAGTCAATGAGGCGAAACAAGAGGGTGTTGTAGCTAAATATCCTGTGGTTGACGTAAAGGTGACGCTTTATGATGGTAGCTTCCACCCAGTAGATTCTTCCGACATTCCTTTCAAGATTGCTGGAGCACAGGCCTTAAAGAAGGGACTGTCTCAAGGGCAGCCCATATTGCTTGAGCCAATAATGAATCTTAATATAACTGTGCCTGAAGCATATACTGGGGATATTATTGGTGACCTTAATACTAAGAGGGGGCGTGTTCTTGGGATGACCCGTCAGGGGAATAAAAATGCTATTCAGGCTCAGGCGCCATATGCCGAACTACTGCACTA
>PCSL01000105.1:571-1400 GCA_002772325.1 Chloroflexi bacterium CG23_combo_of_CG06-09_8_20_14_all_45_10 | reverse complement strand
AGGTCAATGACGCAAGGGCGTGCCAGCTTCACTGTGGAATTTAGCCATTACGAAGAAGTACCAGCCCACATTAGCCAAAAAATCATCGCTGCACGGAAAGCAGAGTAGGGAATAATATTCTAGCCAGCTAGTAATTCCCTTAGCTTCTTAGTGAAGGCGGGTATCACCTCTTCGTAGCGGCCTACCACGCCGAATTTTGCTTCCCTAAATATATTTGCCTCTGGATCCTTGTTAATCGCTATGATGTTTTTCGAGCCAGAGCAACCTGCTATGTGTTGGCTAGCCCCTGATATAGCTATAGCAATGTAAATATCAGGGGCAACAATCTTGCCTGTGAGGCCAACGTGCAGTGCCTCCGGTACCCAACCATTATCAGCCGGTGGGCGTGAAGCCCCTACTGCGCCATGTAATACGTCAGCTAGCTCCTTCAAGGTCGTTTTGAATGGCTCGGGACAGCCAATGCCTCTACCTCCACTAACTATCACCGGGGCGTCCTCAAGCTTAACCCCGGTTACTTCTTCTTTTACTTTTTCTGTCACCTTTGTCCTTACCTGTGCCATATCTATTTCGACCTTTGTCGGTATGATCTCTCCTTTTCTTGAGTCATCACGCTCCATCGGCGACATCGCTTTTGCTCTAATAGTAACTACTTGGGGCATGGTGTCGCAGGTAAATATAGCTTGAGCGTTGCCCCCATATACAGGTTTTGTTTGCCGAAGCAGCTTTGTCTCCGGATCTATGCTTAGGTCAATACAATCTGTTGATAAGCCAGTTCCTAATCTAAAGGCGAGGCGAGGGGCTAAGTCTCGGCCTGTAGACGTTTGCCCCA
>PCSL01000105.1:262-404 GCA_002772325.1 Chloroflexi bacterium CG23_combo_of_CG06-09_8_20_14_all_45_10 | reverse complement strand
TCTATATCAACATCAGGCAGATCAATACGACTAGAGTTTAAGAACCGCTCAAACATAAGCTTGTATTTTATTGGATCTACACCCGATATCCCAAGAGCAAATAAAGTTAAACTGCCTCCTGCCGAACCTCTTCCTGGTCCAA
>PCSL01000105.1:0-147 GCA_002772325.1 Chloroflexi bacterium CG23_combo_of_CG06-09_8_20_14_all_45_10 | reverse complement strand
TTGTGTATCTATACCTTTACTTTTTAGCCCATCATAAGCAAGCGTCTTTAAGTATTCATCATTAGTCTCTATGTTTGCCGGTAAAAACGACTTAGGCAGTTCTGGCATATATTTACCAGTCTTAAACTCAATATTATAATCTTCTAA
>PCSL01000017.1:4110-4519 GCA_002772325.1 Chloroflexi bacterium CG23_combo_of_CG06-09_8_20_14_all_45_10 | reverse complement strand
CCTCGGTATAGGGCATGTTCAGGGGGTGGCTGCTCGGATAGAGATTGGCACGAAGGTCGTGAAGAGCGGAAGAACTACAGGTGTGACTTGGGGAAAAATCAAGCTAACGGATTTAGATATATTTGTCAGGTATCCTAGTGGAATCGCGCTGTTTGTCGACCAGATAATGGTGGCCAGTATAGGAGTAGAGCCTGTTATCATTCAACCTGGCGTTTCGGGCAGCCCCTTATGTTCGTTTTCGACAAGGAGAAGATGAGAGAAATAGCGAGAAAAGTTCGGATTTTCCCCCAACGCGGGGAGCCACCTTAGAATCAACTAGTAGGAATTCCTATAAATCTGGGCTACTGCAGAAGCATCGAGCAAATTAGGGTGTTTGCTAAGCTGGGGAGCTGTCCTTAGAGCACAATCT
>PCSL01000017.1:3561-4077 GCA_002772325.1 Chloroflexi bacterium CG23_combo_of_CG06-09_8_20_14_all_45_10 | reverse complement strand
AGAGTTCGCAGGTTAAGCTTCATTCCTACCCTATCTAGCCACCTCTCGACAGCAGCTATCCCATCTGTCTCACCAAAGACATTTCTGCCCAGGGAATCAAACCTCTCTTGCCGTACAGGAAAAGTATACTTCATCCAGGCAGGAAGCAGTGCCGCCAGTCCATCACCATGGGCAATATCATAGTACCCACTTAAAGGAAGCTCAATACCATGAAGAGTCAGATAGCCGGCACCACTTCCCAGATATCTAACCGGTGAACAGGCAATGGTACTGGCCCAAGAAAGCTTGGTACGAAACTCAATATCGTCCAGCTTGCTCAGTGCCTGGGGCAAAGTCTCCACCACCAGCTTCATCACCGTTTCCAAAATTCCATCGGTCAGAGGAGATGCTCTCTCTGTTGTAATATAGCATTCGCCTACATGGCAAAAAATATCCACTCCTCCCTGCGCTGTTGGCTTCTGAGGAAGGGTAAGCGTCAGTTCAGGGTCTACAATAGAAACCTTGGAAAAGAAAGCC
>PCSL01000017.1:2228-3503 GCA_002772325.1 Chloroflexi bacterium CG23_combo_of_CG06-09_8_20_14_all_45_10 | reverse complement strand
TGGCTTCAGAGCCGCTGGCAGCCACAGTCGGTACCAGCACAAGAGGTAATAAAGGTTCCACTACTTCAATATCCCTAGCTCCAATATAATAATCCCAAATTGGTTTATCGCCACTGCTAGCTAATGCCATGCACTTGGCTGTGTCCATAGCGCTGCCGCCGCCAAGACCAATGATTAAGTCCACTCCCTTTTGGCAAACCAATCTAGCCCCCTCATCCACGGTAGAGGCACGAGGGTTAGACACTACTTTATCAAAAATGCAGACCTCTAGACCGTTGTTCTCCAAGTCTCGGGTTACCTTATCTAGTAACCCTGTTTGTCGCGCACTGTGGGAACCAGTTACCAGCACAGCCCGCTTGCCCAATCTTCTCACCTCTGCTCCCAACCTCGCCACACATCCTGAGCCAAAGATAATCTTAGTGGGTAGATATAAAGTAGTTACCATAAGGCGCCTCCTGAGAAGGTATGGAGGCTGTTTAATTTTGCCTCATCCAATTTTAATACTCTTCACCTCCAAGATTCTCGTAGTGCGACCCTTTAGGGTCGGGCACGAGGCTAAAGCCTCGCACTACATTTCTAACCACCCTCAGGTATGATATATAATATAAGTAATACTTCAAAAGGAGAATTATATCATGTTATCCTATGCCATCGAGTTTGCAAACAACGCCATCCGACAACTTCTCCAGGCCAAAAAGAAAACAATGTAAGCCCCTGTCTTACAAGATCAGGTTCTGCAGGCTACCCACGATTAGTGCCGCTGCTACCATTATTGCAGTAGCTTTAAGGGTGTCTTTTGTCTGTAGCTCTCGTGCCAGTACCACAAAAGTTGCCACACAAGGGAAAAACATAGCTAGAACGGTACTGCTGATAACCAGTTGCTTAGCAGTTAATGCCAAGGGAGCTAGCATGCCCATAGCCACGTCCTTACGCAAAAAGCCAATAACTAGGGCAACAACTGTTTCCTTGGGCAGCCCCAGCAACCCGCTCACAATCGGGGCAGCAATATTAGCAATAACATCGAAAACCCCTAAAGTATAGAGAATATTTACCACCAGCACAGTGCTAAGAACTATGGGCAAAGCTTCTTTGATAAAGCCGGAGACTCGCAGCCAAAGCTTCTCACCGATGACTCGCCACGGCGGCAAGCGATAGGGCGGAATTTCCACCAGAAGTTCCGGGCTGAAACCCTTGACAGTGCGATTAAGGATAAGCCCTATGATAACCCAAGATGCAAACAAGCTACCGTAGACCATAGCTACGTACTGTCCACCT
>PCSL01000017.1:1721-2182 GCA_002772325.1 Chloroflexi bacterium CG23_combo_of_CG06-09_8_20_14_all_45_10 | reverse complement strand
GAACGCCAATAGAAATCAAAGTAGCCGCAATAAACCTTTGTCTACGGCTCTCCAAAATGCGGGTTGCCATAACCGCAGGCACATTGCATCCAAAACCGAGGATAGTAGGGATGATGGCATAACCGTGTAGCCCCACCCTGTGCATTAGGGTATCCATCAATACTGCTAAACGAGGCAGGTAACCAACATCTTCCAGTATTCCTAACGCCAGGTAAAAAGAGACGATATAGGGTAACACCACACCTAAAGGGATGTAAAATCCAGTGCTAAGCAAACCAAAGGATTGAAAATAGTCAATTTCCCCAGCAATAAGGTTGCCTACCAAGACACTGTGCCAGAAACCTCCCGACCCTAAAGCAAGGCTCACTTTCATTAGCAAAGGGGTCCACAGCCATTCGAAAAGAGGGTCAGTCACATAACCAATGATACTCTCAGCAATAAAGCGGATGACCCAAAAGGTG
>PCSL01000017.1:0-1691 GCA_002772325.1 Chloroflexi bacterium CG23_combo_of_CG06-09_8_20_14_all_45_10 | reverse complement strand
CCGCCTACCGGGTGATTGCTGGCATCTTCTAAAACATCAGTCCAGGCATGGTGGCGATGACTTAACGATTGCGCTTGACTGACGATGTTGCCAACTTTTGCCCACCGTTCATCGCTGCCAGAATAACTAGTTTTGGGCACCTTCGCTTCTGGAAGACGCCTGACTAATTCTCTTATTCCTTGCCCGGTTACCCCCACTGTAGGGACGACTGCTACCCCAAGAAGCTCTTCTAGCTTGGCGACATCGATATTTATGCCTCGATGGCGAGTCTCATCCCATATGTTGAGAGCAACTATCACTGGAATTTGTCTCTCCAGCAACTGCAAGGTTAAATTAAGATTTCTCTCCAAATTGGTGGCGTCAACAACATTTATGACTAAATCGCCCTCTTTGAGCATCTCCACAGCTACTTCTTCCGCCTTACTAGTCGGCTCAAGAGTATAGGTGCCAGGCACATCTATAATCTCGGCTTGCTCTTCACCCAGTCTCAAATAACCCTTAGTGAACTCCACCGTGGTGCCGGGATAATTGGAAGCGATTATGCGTATACCAGTAAGCCGGGAAAAGAGAACGCTTTTGCCCACATTAGGATTACCCACAAGTAGGATCCGCATCATCTCCTAACAAAGTTCCCAGGCAGATATTTATCCAACCTCGACTATTATTCTGTTAGCCATGCCAAAGCCAATAGCCACCTGGGCATTATCCACCGTGAGAGTAACCGGCCCGCGAAGAAGAGTAGAACTTATTTTAGTCACCTTCTTCCCCGGCCTGATGCCCAAAGCCTCCAGCCGCTGGATTAAGCCTCGCCCCCCCAGAATTCCAATTACAGTGCCAGTCTGTCCAATTCCCATCTGGCGCAAGGTCAATTGTCTCCCTTGGTGCATAGTCATAATTTATCCCCTATCTTTGAAATGTCTTAACAAGGCTTCCCCAATAGCGGCCTTAGTTTTTCTAAATGCAGTCACCCTACTTCGTGATTCTTTCTTATCTGGAATACTATGGTGAAAACCATATTGGCAACTACTCAATCCATTGAATCACTAATACATTGGATTTGCCAAAACAAAATTTTGAGTTAGCCTTGTTTAACTCAAGAGCATCAAATTTTTTACTTTCACCTCTCTTCCTTCTCCAAACCCCTAGCCAGACACTCTTCAGGAAGCTGTCCATGCTCCAGATAATATTTATACCTTTTGGGGAAGTTAGGCTCTTCTAAGGGACATGCTTGTATAAACTCTATGAACTTAATCATCCTCTCCAGACTTAGCGGGCTAATGACATGCTCAATCTTGCAGGCATCTTCCTCAGCCGTTTTCCGATCAATGTCCAGCGCCTCAGTAAAAAAGCGGCTCAGTGCTTCATGACGGTGAACCACACCCTCAGCAACACTTTCACCCTCAGGAGTAAGCTCCACGTATCTATATCTCTCGTGCACCACAAGCCCCTTCTCTGAAAGCTTCTCCAAAGCTGAAGTAACACTAGGCATTCTAACTTTCAGCCTTCGGCTGATCTGGCTTACCCTCACTGCTTTATTCGCATCACGAAGCATGGCTATCGCCTCAAGATAGTCTTCCATACTGGGAGTATGTTCTCTTTCCACTTGCTGTTTTACCATCGCTCGCGATCCAAAATTTGTTAGCCTTGTCTAACAATTATGTCACTACCTAATTTTCTTGTCAACACTCCAC
>PCSL01000055.1 GCA_002772325.1 Chloroflexi bacterium CG23_combo_of_CG06-09_8_20_14_all_45_10 | reverse complement strand
ATAGTCATTAGTTATTGGTTTGTCAAGTATGCACTTATTGCCAGACAGGTGTCATAGGAAGTTATGTTGGACTCGGAGCAAGATTTAGGGTACTATACCCAGTTATGAATATAAGGAGGTGTAAATGAAGCAGACAAGACTTTGTCAACTATTGGGCATTGAGTATCCCATAATCCAGGCACCGATGGCTTGGATTACCTGTGCTGAGCTGGCAGCCGCGGTTTCTAATGCCGGTGGGCTGGGTACGCTTGGCCCTGAGGCAGGGGCGAAGACTCAAGAAGAGGCTAAGGACCTGGATATTGTGGAAAGGTGCTTAAGAGAGCAGATCCGCAAAGTGAAAACCCTTACTGATAAGCCCTTTGCTGTTAACTTTCCCATTGGTTGGGGAAAGCAAAAGATATTTAATGAGCGCCGAATTACTGTCGCCATTGAGGAGGGGATGCCAATAGCTATTGTTTCTATGGGCTCGCCCGAGTTGTTCACCCAAAAGCTGCATGATGCTGGAATCAAAGTTATCCACATTGTAGTTTCAGTAGAACAAGCTCGAAAGGCTGAAAAAGCTGGAGTGGATGCGATTGTTTGCATTGGGTATGAAGCGGGAGGGCATATCGGAGCTGATGAGCTACCAACCTTTGTGCTAGTTCCCCAGGTTGTGGACGCGGTAGAAATACCGGTGATTGCTGCCGGAGGTATCGCTGATGCTCGAGGGCTTGTTGCTGCTTTAGCGCTTGGAGCAGAAGGAATCTATATGGGAACCCGTTTCCTGGCGACTTACGAGTGTAATGCTCATCCCACTATGAAACAAGCTGTTATCCAGGCAGGTGATACTAGCACTATTGCGTTTGGACGTCGGACCGGCATATCTAGATGCCTCAAGAATGCCTACACTGCTCGCCACATGGAAATGGAAGCCAGTGGCGCTACCTTTGATGAGCTGCGGGAGTATGAGCGCTCTGGTGACGATCTAGGAGGATGGCGCAGAATACCAGCAGCGCTGGTGGACGGCAATATTACTCACGGCTCAGCAGCCTGTGGCGCCATTGCTGGAATGATAAATGAGATTATCTCTGCCGGAGAGGTAATCCGCCGCATGGTGGAAGGTTATGAAGCCGTGTTGGCAAAATTGAGATAACAGCAACCAAAGTCAAAAATCAAACATCAAAAATCAAAATGACAGATTAAAAATCAAAGGTTATTTTTGCTTTTTGCATTTTAAGTTTTGATTTTCTTTAAGGTGCTAGGCCATGAGCTCTGAGCAAGGGGATATTATTCAGAATGCTCATAGTATTACCCTCAGCCACTATCTCCCCCTCATCTAATATTATCGTTCGCTGACATAGAGCCTTTACCAACTCCAGGTCGTGGGAGGCAACAATTTTGGTCACGGGCAATTGCCTCAGAAGCTCGATTAACGACCATTTGCTCCTGGGGTCAAGGTTGCTAGTGGGTTCATCTAAAACCAGAAGCTCCGGATTTAAGGCGAGAACGGTAGCAATGGCGACCCTTTTCTTTTCACCAACACTGAGGTGATGAGGAGAGCGCTGCTCGTAGCCACTCATCCCTACCCATTCCAGAGCTTGAGCCACACGCCTCTTCACCTCTACTTCAGAGTAACCCATATTTATAGGACCAAAAGCAACATCATCAAATACTGTGGGGGAGAAAAGCTGGTCTTCTGGGTCCTGGAACACTAGGCCAACTTTTCTCCTTATTTCCTTTAGGTTCCTTTCCTCTACAGGCAATCCAAAAATCTTTATCGTACTATTACCACGATGAATACCGTTGAGATGGAGCAAAAGCGTAGATTTACCGGCACCATTGGGACCAATTACTGCCAGATTCTCATCGCGATAGACAACTAAACTAATATCTGTGAGCGCCTTTCGTCCATCAGGATAGAAGAAGGAAAGATCTTCAATCTCTACTGCTTTATCCATTCTTTCAAAATAAAAGGAGAATAGCCGGGGAGGCAAGAGCAAGACCAAAGGCGATGCCAAAGCAAGCATCAGCCTTTTTGAAATTTAAACGCTGGAGACTACGAACCTCGCCATCAAAGCCTCTGGCTAACATAGCAGCGTAAATCCTCTCGCCTCTCTCATAGCTCCGGATAAAGAGTGTGCCAATCATGTTGCCAATGGTCTTGAGTTGGCGTAACCTTGCCCCACCAAAATTGCGGCTATCACGAGCCTGTCGCATCCGCATCACCTCATCCACCAGAACGAAGATATAACGATACATAAAGGATAGAATCAGCACTATCATCCTGGGCATGCCCAGTCGCTTTAATCCCTTAAGCAGCTCGGTGAACTTCGTTGTGGATGACAGCAAAATCAGGCTGAGGATACAAAGCCATGCCTTGGATACTACATTCGCCAAAATAAGCAAGCCATCGTAGCTTATTGATACCCTCCACAGCCAGATATTGTAGCTACCGGCTATCTCACCTGACTTAAAAAACGGGATGAAAATGGCAATCATCAGAACAAAGGGGAAAATTACCAAAGACCGCTTTAGGACATAAAGGGGTGGTAATTTAGAGATAATGAGCAAAGCCACAATAAGCGAAAGGTAAATTACAAATGCCTGCCAATTCACTATCGGGATTAACACTACAATCAAGATGAAAGCCAAACTGGCTACCAGCTTGGTTCGCGGGTCAAGCCTGTGAATCGGGCTATCCCGGTCACTATATTGGTCCAAGAAGCTATGCTTCATCTTTTTTCGCCTTTAAAACCCTGGCCAGACCGTAACCAATGCCAAAGAGCAGGAGTGTACCAATTATGGCAGACAAAATAGTTGCCAGGATTTCATTTCCTACCCCAGGCATAACGTAATCCGGAATAAGGTTGAAAATAGCTTCATGGGCCTTTTCCAAAAATCCCTTATCCTCAGCCACTCGCTCCAGCCCGTCGGGAAAGGAAGAAGCCAGGGGAGACAGTAAAGCCAGAAACAAAGCAAAAATCAAAGCACCGTGCCACCATTTGAGTCTCATTAAACCTCCTTTAAACCTTTTGTATTTCCCGGGGAAGAAGGAGGCCCTCTCCTCCTCCCCCTTTATTTGGCAAGGGACAGCAGGTCAGCTCTGGTAGCCATGATTAAACTGAGCACCCCGGCAGTTATGGCACCTTCAGCAATACCGATAAGGGCATGGATACCCCCCATTGCCGGCAAAGCCACCCCCAATGGCACTGTGCCTGAGATAACTAGCTCAAAAACACAGGCCACAGCTGCTACCACTACCGATAGCCAGGCAGCCAAACCGCCACTAACTAGTATCCTTTTCTTTTGTCCGCCGGAAAGGAAAGCGCCACCTCGATAAACATAATAACTTATAAAAGTAGCAATAATTCCCATATTAACGATATTGGCCCCCAGTGCCAGAAGCCCCCCATCTTGAAAAACCAGGCATTGAACCACCAGGACACAGGTCATTATCAGCATTCCGGCCCAGGGACCCAGCAGGATAGCAGCCAGAGCAGCTCCAATAAGATGCCCTGACGTGCCTCCAGCTATAGGGAAATTAAGCATCTGCGCGGCGAAGATGAAAGCCGCTAATACTCCCATCAGTGGGACTTGTTTTTCCCCCATCTTTTTATTGGTCGCCTTGACCGCATAGGCAACACAACCAGCAGCCACCACGCAGCCAGTTACTGCTACCGGGGCACTGATAAAACCATCAGGTATATGCATAGAAACACCTCCTTTTATAGTTCCTTTCTTACACCGTATCCATTGTATTTTATTAGATATTTGATGCAATTGCAATAAGATGCAACAATAAGGCAAAAAATTTTACCCTTTTTCTAGCTGCACCCTGGACTTTAAGAAATCTATTTCATGCACCTTGCCCCGAAAAATTCTCCTTTCCCCAAACAGGGTCTGTACCTCCACCCGTTCTCCATCAATGACCATGTAGGCAACATCCTCTAAAATTGGCTTATCGCCTTCTGTAGTCTCATAAACTTTGGCCAGACACATCTTAATGTTTCTCCTTGCTACGTATTAAAGCCTCTCGTGCTTTTATTAAATTGTCACCAACCACTGCCATTCCCACAGCTACCTCTTGCAGCTTCTCCCCGACATCAGTGAATAGAGGAGTAGCCTTTTGAGCCCAGTCGCGGAACTCTTTCTCATGCTCCTGGTTATGTTCAATCCAGTAGTCGAGCAAAATACGCAATCTTTCTTGAATGTCACTCATAACTCAGATTGTTCCCTTTCTTGCGGCATTCGCTACACTGTCCTGAAATAGCTATATGTCTCAAATCGGCCTCAAAATCATAGCCACGGAGTAAAGCATTTTTCAACGGATGTAACAAGGATTCCTCTAGGTCCATTATTTTGCCACATCTGTAGCAGACCAGATGATGGTGATGCCCTTTCTCAGCAACATGGTAACGCACACACCCTTCGCCAAAATCGGTTTCCGTGACCAAATTCAATTCCTTTAATAACTCTAGGGTACGATATACAGTAGAGATATTGCTATAAGGATAGCGGGCATGTAATTGCTGATAAATTTCTTCAGCACTAAGGTGCTTATCGGCATTATGCAGTGCTTCCACAACCAGCATACGCTGTGGCGTTAGGCGATAACCCTTTCCCCGTAAAACTTCCTGGCAACTCATAGCGAGGTAAATTATAACAAACCAGATG
>PCSL01000026.1 GCA_002772325.1 Chloroflexi bacterium CG23_combo_of_CG06-09_8_20_14_all_45_10 | reverse complement strand
TGGTATCATATGGTATAATTATGAATGGGCGAACTCGATAAGCTGATAGAGAAATTCTTAAGAAAGCCGCCGGAGGTTTCGTTCCATGATGTGGCTAAAGTACTAGGGGCATTTGGCTATGAAGAGCGCTCTTCTGGAGGAGGCAGCCATCGATTTTTTGCCAAGCCGGGTCATCGAGGCAAAACTATTCCGACAGTAAAAGGGCGGTATGTGAAAAGACGCTATGTGACTATGATTATCAATAATTTAGAATTGGAGGAATGGCATGAGAAACGACACGGAGCGTAAAGACTTAAAATTCTACTTGGACTTGCGTTACCCAGTTACTATACATCCTGACCCTGAGGGTGGCTATGTAGCTGAGATTGAGGAACTGCCTGGGTGTATGACCCAAGCTGAGACTATTGACGAGGCTTTTGAAGCTATTGAGGATGCCCGGCAGGTATGGATCAAGGGGACTTACGAAATGGGTCAGGATATTCCTCTGCCCAGAGATATGGAAGAATATAGCGGAAAAATTCTAGTGAGAATCCCCAAAAGTCTTCATCGCACTCTAGCTCACGCTGCGAAGCGAGAGGGAGTGAGCTTGAATCAATATATCGCCAGCCTGCTGGCGGCAGGAGTTCAGAGAGGTGTTACTCTTTCTCAAATCCAGTCTGTTTCTCAACCGCAGATTGGCGTGCGATGATTGATGGTGTAATTATGGAAAGTTGCTCATCACTTAATTGCTTATTGAGTCTCTAAGGAGATACGAGATATGAAAAACGATAAGAGGTTTACTGGCGTTATATGGGTATTACTATGACGAATGGTCAGGAAGAACTATGGAAGGTTGAGGCTATAGTTGAGCCTCAGGTCGAATACGAAAAGATAAAGAACAAGATAGGGATTGCTGACTTCAGAATCGGAGAAGATGAGCTCGTTACGTTTGAAAAACAGCTAGAAAATAAAACCCAGCTTTCTGTAACCGTTCTCTGCAATGATAGAAGGAAAGTCCATGACAGGGCTGAGTTTCTTACAAAGGCATTCCTTGGACTTTTAGGGTTAGAATCTCATTGTCGGTTTAATTTTGAGCTAGGCGTAGCACACAGTGCCAAAGCAAAACCATGACTCCAGAAAGGTGTTGGAAAAGGGAGAACAATGACGATAAAGCTAGAACCTGGCGAAAATCTCTTGAACATCAAGCTCAGGCCTATTCCTCCTAAATTGGACAATTTAGATTTAAGCCTCCTAAAGACAGTGGGTAGTTCACTTAAGGGACTTAGGGCAACTGAAAGAGATAGGGTATTGGGGGCTCTAAATTTCCTATATGATGCGCTTGCTGCACCCTCTGCTGTGCAGTCTTACCTTACTATCTACGGAGGATTGAATTTCTTAACCAGTAGCGTTGGACAGCAGGCAAATACACTCTTATCAGACGCCATGACACTGTTTGAGTTTATAAAAGCTAAGATTCTGGACGCTGCTGATGCAATGGCGTTCATGAATAAGTTTCAACACTTTCATAGCAGGCAGTATAACGTCTCGAAAATTAACAAAGTTAAAAAACAAGAACTCGATGAAATCAAAGCCTTCTTCAAAGAGTTCCTAGCAAAGTATATCGAATATGGGAAGGTAAAGTGTCAACAGGAATAGCCGAATCTTGATAATAAAGGCAATTAAGGTGACAGGAGCTCGTTCAGTCTTAATTTCATAAGTCGGCAGATTTGGAGGGGCAATAGCAGGCTAGGTTAACATGTCAATCGAAGAGCAAATCAGCCAGTTAATCGAAAAATATAGGTATGAGACCAACAAGACTCAATCTGAGGCTGATGTCCGGGCAAATTATGTAGATTGGCTTTTCTCTTACCTTGGTTGGGATGTGTGGAGAGAAGACCCACAGCACGCTACTACATATCACCGGGAAGGTTATATTCGGGGAGCTGGTTATGTTGACGTTGGATTGGAGGTTGCTTACCAGCCTGTCATGATGCTAGAAGCTAAAAGGTTTGGAACTTTAACTCCTTCCACTGAACGTAAGTATGACCGCACCTTGGAGGAAAAACAATTGTTCAAGTATGCCCGTGCTAAGAAGATACCTTACTGCATTCTTACTAATTTTGAGTGTCTTCACGTTTTCAATGCTGACCATGAGCGCCTTATTCTAGCTTTTGATAGGCCCACCGATTATTTAGCTCGCTTACCTGAGTTCTTACGCTTATCCCCAGAGAGGGTAAGGTCTGGCAGCATTCAAGCGTCGGAAAGACAATTGGAGATCAGGGATGTTGATGAGAAATTTCTTGCCTCCCTACAAAGTTGGCGGCTTCAATTAGCCAATTCTATCTATCAGCACAACTTATCTAACCCTATTCTTCAAACTAATGGTAGTTTAGATTTTGATAAGTTAATAGCAGCTGTCCAGCGTATCTTGGATCGTTTAATTTTAATTCGCTATGCCGATGACAAGGAAGTCTTGTTAACTTACGATGTTATAGACGCGATTCTTAGTAATCACCGCAAAAGAGGAGCTTATGCACATCCCGATGACCTTGTGAGAGACTTTATTGACCTCTCTCACAGGATGGATGAGCGCCACAATACTACTCTATTTCAGCCTGGGCATATTTGTGAGCAAGTGTCTATTCCCAATGATATTCTGGAGAGAATTATGGAAGAGATGAACAATATTTCCTTCCGCAAGTTCACTTCCAATATCTTGGGCAATACTTATGAAACTTACTTGGGCACAAAGTTGGTATTAAAGGAGGGGGAAATTAAGTCCGAGGCGCGAAGGGATATACGCAAAGCGGGTGGAATTTTTTATACGCCACCAGTAATTGTTCGCTACATAGTGGATAATACCTTAGCACGTCTATTGAACCAACTCGAAAAGCAATATGGAGTCCATGCTATTGAGAAGGCAAAAGAAATCAAGGCGCTTGACCCAGCCTGTGGCAGTGGCTCATTCCTTATCTATGCTTATCAAGTGCTTGCCAATTTTTATCGCCGAATGAACCAGCAAATAGAAAGCGAGCAAGTCAAGCTCTTAGCAGACGCGGCTAGTCCGGATATGTTCCAGCGTTTAGAACTGCTCAAACAGCTACCACAGCCTCTGCTAGATTACCCTCACCACATTTTGCAGAAGCAGCTCTACGGAATAGATATAGACCCAGAGGCAGCTGAGATTGCGGCAGTGAATCTTACAATGCAGGCCTTCGCCGATGCCAGACAGGAAAAGCTGCCACTTATTCTTAACGAGAATATCAAGGTAGGCAACTCGCTTATTTCAGACAGTGGGGAAGAACTTCAACATTACTTCGGCGATAGTTGGAAAGAAAAAGGACCATTTAACTGGGAGGAGGAATTCCCCCAGATAATGAAGGGCGGAGGCTTCGATATAGTGATTGGGAATCCTCCTTGGGTTTCACTGAAGGGAAAATTTGGTGTAGATGGTGTTAGCGGAGAGGAAATCAGCTATCTCACAGAGAAGTATGGTGGTGATACGTATCGGCCAAATATGGTCGAGTATTTTATTAAACGTTCGCTTGCTCTTCTGAAAGGCGGGGGGTTCCACAGTTTCGTAATACCGGATAGAGTGTTTTACAATCTGCAATTTGAAGACCTTCGCAAGCATATTTTGGGAACTTGCAACATCCACTTGTTAGTTCATAGGGTGTCCTTCCCTGGAACCATAGCTGATGCAGCAATTTATGTGCTCCAAAAAGGCAAACCCACTGATTATTGGGAAATGAATGTGTGTGAATGGGGTAGATCATCAGTGACAATTCCTCAAACGTTCTATCTAAAAAGTGCTGACCACGCCTTTGTGGCTTTGGGCGACAGGCAGCTTGCGACTATTATGGAAAAGGTAGAAAGGGCTGCAAACTTACCTTTAGGAAAGTTTTTGAACTCGAGCGTGGGATTCATTGCCAAACAAGGCAAAGTAACAAACAAACCGACCTCCCAGAAAGACATGGTGGTTTATAAAGGAGAGAATGTAACGAGATACGCCTCAAAAGGTCATTTCTACTTCAATTTCGCTAAATCAAACCTAGCTGGTGGCACTCAAGACGAGGCTAAACTGGGCATTAAAGAGAAGATTCTACTGAGGAAAACTGGAGATAGAATATTTGCCACAATCGACGACACCGGCAATTTCCCAGAACAGTCTCTATACTTCCTCTACACACGTCAGGATAAGTGCTACAACCTTCGATATGTGCTGGCTCTGTTGAACTCACAGTTACTAGGCTGCTACTACATTAACCGTCTGGCAACAAACAGAGACACTATGCCACAGTTGAAGAAGATTCACCTTGACAGATTTCCTATCCGTTATATCGACTTCGATAACACTGAAGAGAAAAAGATGTATGATGAGTTAGTAGGACTAGTAGATAAAATGCTGGAGCTAAATAAGCGACTTGCCTCCATTGGTAGTGCCTCTTCTGCTGAGCGAGACGAGCTTAGTCAAGAAATCCACAGCATCGATGCCGAAATAGATCAGAAGGTATATGACCTTTATAAGCTAACCGGAGAGGAAAGGCAAATTAT
>PCSL01000064.1:4457-4599 GCA_002772325.1 Chloroflexi bacterium CG23_combo_of_CG06-09_8_20_14_all_45_10 | reverse complement strand
AGTGAACTCGGAGCCCTCGATGGGGATGGGTCGAGGACGCCCGCTGGCATCTGGCTCCCCAAGCTTCATCTTTATGCACTCCATCTTGGCAAGTTTCCCGTTTTGGGAGAAGAAGCGGGTTGGAGTGGTTAGAAATTCAATT
>PCSL01000064.1:1735-4423 GCA_002772325.1 Chloroflexi bacterium CG23_combo_of_CG06-09_8_20_14_all_45_10 | reverse complement strand
CTGCGGAAGCTGGCATCTCACTTCGGGAACGACGATATACTATTTTTACCTCTTTTGCTCCAAGGCGTTTTGCTGTTCTAGCACAGTCTACAGCGGTATTCCCTCCGCCGATTACTGCCACTTTCTTTCCTACCTGCACTTTCTCCCCGAGGTTCACTGCCCGCAGGAATCTTATCCCTTCTATCACCCCAGGAAGCTCCTCCCCCTCTGCCCTGAGCCTCATCCCACCATGAGCTCCAGTGGCGATAAAAAGTGCATCATGGTTTTCCCTTATTTCTTCCAGCGCAATATCTTTACCGACCTGAACCCCTGTTCTTATCTCTACACCAAGCTTCTGGATGTAGCCTATCTCCTTCCGCAAAATATCCTTGGGAAGGCGATATTCAGGGATACCGACGCGAAGCATACCCCCGGGTTCGGGAAGAGCCTCAAAGATAGTCACATCATGCCCTTTCAGGGCAAGGTCATTGGCAGCAGCGAGACCGGCAGGGCCTGAGCCTACAATCGCTACCCTTTTATCGGTTTTGGTAACAGTCGGAACTTCAAGTTCCTCAATATTCACCTGGTCGGCAGCAAATCTCTTAAGGTCGCGGATAGCCATAGGCTCATCAAGCTGACCTCGATTACAGGCTTCCTCACAGGGAGCGTAGCAAACTCGGCCAACGGATGCCGGAAGGGGATTTGTATCCCTTATAAGCTTATAAGCCTCTTGAAATTCCCTTTCGGCAATTAGCTTGATATAACCAAGAACGTTAGTATGAACAGGGCAAGCATCCTTACACGCTGCTTTGCAAGGGCGCTCCTCCCTTTTGTCAATCACGTATTTCTTGGGGACAGCCTGAGGGAAGGGAATAAAAATAGCCTTTCTTTTCCCTAGTCCCTGATCGAACTCCTTTGGCAAGATAACAGGACACGTCTCCTCGCAAAAACCACATCCAGTGCATTTATTCCAATCAACAAACGGCGACCTTTTGTTTATCTTCACTTTGAAGTCGCCAACCTCTCCGGAGACATCCTCCACTTCAGAATAAGTATAAAGGTCTATATTAGAGTGGGAGCTCGCTTCTATCATCTTAGGGGCGAGAATGCACATGGCACAATCATTAGTGGGAAAGGTCTTATCTAGCTGTGCCATCCTCCCCCCAATGCTGGGTGACTTTTCCACTAGATAAACTCTAAAACCCATATTAGCCAGGTCGAGTGAGGCTTGAATGCCGGCAATGCCACCACCAATCACTAAGACTGATTTATGTCCATTTTGCCCCTTCATTCTTAGCCTCCCAAAGTAGTTGCCTGATTTATCAGGCCTATGGAAGTTGCTACCAGATTAACCAAATCCATAAGCTCTATTTCTATATCAGGTCCTTTCTCCTCACCCTTGTTCACCATAGCGCATCTGAAATGGGTTTGACATTTGGGGCAAGAGGTGATTAAGGTCTCCGCCCCAGTGGCTTTAGCTTCAAGCAGCCTCTCCACCCTTATCTGTTTGGAATATGAATCGCAATTGGTGAAGCAGCTTGTGCCACAGCAAATGGATTCCTCTCTATTATGTTCCATTTCCACGAGCTCTATCCCCGGGATAGCCTGTAGCACTTTCCTGGGAGCATCGTAAATCCCCAAATGTCTTCCTAAGCGGCAAGGGTCTTGGTAAGTGACTTTCCTTTTGACTTCGTTAAAGCGTAAGCCCTCTGTTTCCAGCCTCTGAGCCAAAAGTTCGGAAATATGCATAACCTCGCAATCCAACTTGACATAATTGGGATAATCCAATTTAAAGGTGCGATAGCACTCAGGGCAGAAGAAAATAACTTTCTTTACACCGGCTTCCTTTATAATGGCAGCATTGTGCTCCGCTAGCTTCTTGAAAGTCTCTACATCTCCCATCCACAGGGCATCGTGCCCACAGCACCTTTCATCAGGATGCACCAAAGGCTCTATATCTAGGGAATTGAGAACTTTTAGGCTTGCCTCGGCGATGTTAAGGGTTCTTACCGGAATATCATCAAAAACTGGCTCAAAATAGGGGGAGCAGCCAATGAATAACATAACATCACTCTTCTCTGAAGTGCGATACCCATCCTTCTTAAGCCACTCCAATCTATTCTGCTTAAGTGGCGACCTGGCTACAAGCTTGGCAATGGATTGCAGGGTGCCTGAATGGGCATAATCCCCATGTTGCCCTGCTGCTGCGGCTAAAACCCGTGCTTTCTGAATGAATAAAGGATAATCTACATCAGAGGGGCATTTAAGCTGACAGGTATAGCAAGTAAGGCAGGAAAAGAGCTTTTTATTGTAAACTATCTCATCTTCGAGTCCAAGTAAGGCATTCTCCACCATCACTCGTGGCGAATACTGGGGGTCATACCTTGCGATAGGGCATAGGCTGGTACACTTGCCACATTCCAAACAGTAGTAGGTCTTAGTTTCTTGAATAATATCCTCTAAATTCACGCCAGAGTCTCCATTTTAATCTTAAAAGGCGAAGGGCCCAATTTCTTGAGTTGCTCCACCATTTCCTCAACTACTCGAGCAAATATCACCCCCTCAGAGGTGGATATCATCTCACGCCTTAACCTCTCCTCCTCTAAGCCAAGCGTATGAAGCATCTTCTTCAGCCTGGCAAACATGGTATCGCACTTCACCGGACCATCAATATAATGGCAGTCCACAAGATGGCAGCCAGCAACTAAA
>PCSL01000064.1:787-1708 GCA_002772325.1 Chloroflexi bacterium CG23_combo_of_CG06-09_8_20_14_all_45_10 | reverse complement strand
TTAAAGACATACATGGGGTTTACCATGCCGCTGCACATCACTCTCACAATATAAACATTCGGCGGGTAATGAACGCGGCTTGTTCCAGCTAAATCGGCTGCAGCATAGGTGCACCAGTTGCAGCAAAAGGCAATGATCTGAGGTTCAAATTCGGCCATATACCTCCTTCGGAGAAATCCTAAATTCTAAATTCCAAGCTCTAAACAAATCTTAACAAATATCAAAAATCAAAGATAAAAAATTAAAATTACAATTCAAAATGCAAAAAGGCTTTGCTAAACTGATTTTTCAATTTTGCCCTGTCATTTTGCATTTTTACTTTTGCTTTTTGATTTTCTTTAGGATTTAGATATTAGTATTTAGTGTTTCTCTCCTTATACCTCTGTTAAAGCGCCGACCTGACTCAATATTTGTTCAGGCTTATAATGCCTTATGGACATTGCCCCTGTGGGGCAGACAACAGCACAAGCGCCGCAACCCTTGCACAAGATCTCATTTAGCTCAGAAACCATGACCCCGTTCTTACTAATAACCTTTGGGGCATGGAAAGTGCATATCTCCTCACAGCGACCGCAGCCTTGACATCGTGTCTCATCCACATTGGCTATAGCAGCTTCAAGTGTGATTGTGCCTTTGCTTATCAGGGATAGGGCTTTGGCTGCAGTAGCCTCAGCTTGAGCTACGGTATCAGGGATGTCCCGTGGCCCCTCGCAACAGCCGGCGATGAAGACTCCAGCCGTCGGGGTAGCTACAGGGTCAAGCTTAACGTGCCTCTCCAAGAAGAAACCGTCTGCCCTGCAATTCAGAGTAAAGAGGCTAGCAACCTTGTCAGCATCGGCCCTCGCCTCTAAAGCAGCACATAAAATGACCATATCTACAGGGACTCGTATTAGCCTCCCTAATAGTGTATCCTCAGCCACA
>PCSL01000064.1:0-771 GCA_002772325.1 Chloroflexi bacterium CG23_combo_of_CG06-09_8_20_14_all_45_10 | reverse complement strand
TCTCTTCCTCACTTATAGCGACATCAGTCACCTTGGCCACCTTACCCCGAATAAAATTAACCCCCTCCTCGGAAATGCGCTTATAAAACTCCTCATATCCCTCCCCAAAGCAGCGCATGTCAATATAAAACTCATATACTTCGGCTTTGGTAAATTCTTTTATCAGGTGGGCATACTTGAGCCCATACATGCAGCAAACCCGGGAACAATACTCGTGGTAATTCTTATCTCGGCTGCCGACACAATGTACTATGGCTACGCTCTCTGGCTCTCTACCATCTTTAAGTTGAATTTGCCCTTGGGTTGGCCCTGCAGCACAGGTTATTCTTTCAAATTCAAGCCCGGTTAAGACATTATCATACTTCTTATACCCATATTGCGTTATGACACCGGGATCAAACTGATCATAGCCAGTAGTCAGAATGATTGAGCCTACCTCAAGTTCAACAATTTGATCAGTTTGATTAAGAAGAGTCTCCGGAGTTATAGCTTCCGCTTCACAGAACTTTATGCACGCTCCGCATTTCTTTCCATCCGACTGGATATAGGCACAGTGCTCTGCATCTATTGTTGCCAGATTGGGGATAACTTGAGCAAATGGAATATAAATCGCCTTTCTCATTGCCAAGCCCATCTCAAACTCGCTTGGCACCTTCCAGGGACATTTCTCCTCACAGACACCGCAGCCGACACACTTACTCTCATCTATATGCCTGGCTTTCCTCCTCACCTTAACCTTGAATTGGCCTATAGCCCCTGAAACCTCCTCCA
>PCSL01000048.1 GCA_002772325.1 Chloroflexi bacterium CG23_combo_of_CG06-09_8_20_14_all_45_10 | reverse complement strand
GATAGTGACTTCGAGGGTGTAATCATCAAGAACTCTGATTCCCGAAATTTCCTTCGCTCTGCCTGCCAGCATGTCCTTGGCGCCAACAATGTCGCCCAGATAAGTGGCTGCCGTCTGAGAGCCGGTGGCAGGGTCACAGGCTCGCTCCCAGGAGTATTTGAAATCGGCAGCCTTAACCTCTTTGCCATCATGAAACTTTACCCCGTGGCGAAGGTAGAAGCTGTATGTCCTGCCATCCTCGCTTTTCTGCCACCTTTGAGCGATGTCAGGCACTACCACTAGTTCAGCATCAAGACGAACTAAACCACTGAAGATTTGCATCACATAGGTATGAGAGGTCATTTCGCTGGAGATCGCTGGGTCAAGCGTTATGGGACCAATATCCCAAAGGTTAAGAATATCCTGGCCGGAAGACAACCCCCGAGGCTGGCAGCCAACCGAGGGCAAAAGCAATAAGGCACAAATAAGGAGGGGTAATAATACAAATTGCCAGATTCTTTTCATTTTAGAACAAATTCTTGGCCTTCAAGCTTAAGTAACTCTTATCACAGACGATAATATGGTCAAGGACAGCAATACCCACAATTTCACCCGCCTTGGCCAATCGCTTGGTTAACTCGATATCCTCCTTTGATGGCGCTGGGTCGCCTGAGGGATGGTTATGCACAAAGATTACCGAGGCAGCGCTGGAGGAGATAGCTTCCTTGAATACCTCGCGAGGGTGGACAATGCTGGTATCCAGGCTGCCCATAGAAACTGACTTGTAATTTATGGCCTTGTTTCTGGTATCTAAACAGAGAACCAGGAAATGCTCCTTCTTCTTGCCTTTCAATTGGCTCTTGACCATGTTAACTACGTCCTCCGGAGATTTGACCATCGGTTTTTCTCTCTCAGCAACAGGAGCTTCCAGCCGCTTGCTTAATTCAACGGCAGCTTTAATCTGGGCTGCCTTGGCTGGACCAATCCCCCTTATTTCAGTCAATTCCTCAACAGAAGCATCAGCCACCCCATTAAGGTTGCCAAATCGGCTCAATAGCCTTTGAGCAGTTACCATGACTGATTCCCCTTTAATTCCACGGCCCAAGATTAAAGCTAAAATCTCCTGAGCGGAAAGAGCCTCGCTGCCCAGCTTGAGCAACCTCTCCCGGGGACGCTCACCAAGGGGCAAGTCATGAACAGTAAAGGAATCTCTCATAAGCCTATTCTAGCAAAACATACCCCTACAATCTATTGTAGTGCGACCCTTTAGGGTCGTGCCTCTTTTTTGCACGAGGCTAAAGCCTCGCACTACGGTTTTAAACACCCTACTAAGAAAGGAACTTGCCCTGTTTCGGATAATGGAAATCGGTCCTTCTTCGTTAGCTATGTAATCTATGATTGTCCGCTGGCATGACTTTCATTCGCCTCTCCAGCCCTATACAGCTCTTCTATCAGCTTTATTAGAGCTTTCTTCGCCTTAAGACTGAGCTTCTTATCAGCCTTGATTGCTGGTATGGCACCAATAACCAGCCCCACTTTGCCAGTGGCCAGGTATCCAACGGTTACCCCCAGTTCCTCAGCTAATTTTACTAGCGAGAGCAAAGATGGAATTCGTTTATCTTGCTCTATCAGTGAGATGTGTTGTGGAGTCAAACCAAGGGCATGCGCCAAGTCTTGCTGAGTAAGATTTAGTTCTTGACGCCTTTTTCTTATCCTTTGGCCTATGCTCATCAAATCATCTCGGCTAAAAAATAGAAATCTTAGCAATATCAGTCATAGTGAGCAAAGGCTCAACTAATAGTTGACAACAAACCCTTTTTTAATTAAACTCCTGGCTGACACATATTGGAGGGTGAGCCATGCTAGAAGCAAGATGTCCCAAGTGTGGTTATCATTGTTACGGCTGGGCGTTAGTTAAACCAGAGGAGCACATTTGCCCGAAATGCGGTAGCAAACTAGAGCTCATTCATGAGCACAAGCCGCAGACAGAAAAGAAACAGGCAAGCGAGAACAGCAATCTACGCTAGGGTAAAAACTTCCAGACCAAGAAAGGAACAAGCTAACCTTCCCCACACGACCTTCGCCAAGTCCATTCTTCTAAAGCTAAAGCAGCGGCTAAAGCCAGCGATGTAGCTAATGCCGATAATACAGCAATTAAAGCGGGATAAGATTGCTTTGCTTGGCTCGCAGTGACCGTGGGGGCTACAAGCGTTGCTTGCCAGCGAGTATCAAGACCATCTACACCAAAGCCATAAACCTGGGTTAGGGCTCCATCGTAGGTATCGCCCTCTTTGATGAGAGTCAATAGACTCAGCATTTTATCCTGGCTGTAGTTATCCAGGAGGTATTCCACCAGGCTATAGCTCTGAGCATAGGAAAGATAAGCTTTTTCCGGCTCGGCGGAAAACGGGCTGCACAGGCTGCGCACTGAAATTAGCTCATCCTCAGAAATAGCCTTGTCCAGGTAGGCTTGGAAACGAGGGTCAAACTCACCCTCATTATACATAGCTAACCCCTCATCAAGCCAGGTGGGCAGTTCGCCATAGGGACTGAAAATTGCCTGGTGCACGACTAAATGCGTCAGCTCGTGAACTAAAGCCCTCTTACCCCAGTCTACTCGAGCTGGTGAAATGGCGATGGCAATTGTGCCAAACTCAGTAAAAGCAACTCCACCAGTCCACTCTTGGGGGAAAATCATGGCTCCTTGCAAATCATTGGCTGAGGTATAGATATATAGTTTGATTGGCTTCTCAGGATATGTGCCAATATCTCTAGTCAATCTAGCAAGCCCTTGTTCAGAGGCATCCATTAATTCCTTAGCGAAGGAATCATCTCCTTCATACCAGAAAAGTGTTAAATCACTCTTATTCCGGCTTTGCCAATTATAGCGGAGGTCATCAAAATGCACTTCGGCTAGAGGAGTTTCAAGCCTATTTCCAGCAGTATCCTGTATCGTCCACCAGTATGTTATCGCTGCCCCGGGAGGCAAGCTCGATTTTCTCATATCCCACGCCCAGCTAGTTTCTATTCTGGCTGCTGGAGCAAAGTCAAGCCAACCCTCACTGGTAACCTGGGCATAGTTTATCTTATCCACTTGATAATGAAGGCGCGCATCAACAATATCGGCCTCACTCTCAGCTTCAAGATGGAAAACAAGCGCAACAGGAAAATGCACCTCTACGCTGCTATCCAGAACCGCGATGCCACTATCAGCCTGTTTATTTGTCGCCCTGAGCCGAAGCTCTGACTCCGAACGAGGTGAAGAGGAAGAGACTAGCGAAGGGTCTTCAGACGCCGCCCTGAGTATGACGAAGGGTTCTTCGCGGAGTTTATTGTAGTTGCCTGATTTATCAGGCACAGTGGCCCAATAAATTGGGCAACTACATTTCTCCCCCTCAGAATGACAGGCAGGACTGTTAACCGGGATTTCGTTCTCAGCTATAACAAGGGAGGGGGTCAGCAGCAAGAGAAGCGTCAGGGCTACCAAAAGAATACGCTTAATCATTTCTCTTCGCCTACTTTGGAACGAAGATAGGCAGTGATAAATCCATCCAAATCTCCATCCAATACAGCCTCAGCATTGGCTACCTCATAGTTAGTGCGATGGTCTTTTACCATTTTATAGGGATGAAGGACATAGCTTCTAATCTGACTCCCCCACTCAACCTCGATACGCTTACCCTTAAGTTTCGCCTTTTCCTCCTCTTTCTTCACGCGCTCCAGCTCGAGGAGGCGAGTATAAAGGATTCTCAAGGCAGTCTCCTTATTCTGATGTTGAGACCTCTGACTCTGACAGGTAGCTACTAACCCGGTAGGCAAGTGAGTTATCCTAACAGCGCTGCTCGTCTTCTGCATATGTTGCCCACCAGGACCACTGGACCTAAAGGTATCTATTCTTAAATCTTCTGGGCTGATTTGTATATCCAGTTCCTTCTCTGCTTCAGGGAGAACCTCCACTAAGGCAAAAGAGGTATGTCGAGCATGATCAGCATCAAAGGGAGAAAGGCGAACCAACCTATGCACTCCATGCTCACATTTAAGATAGCCATAGGCGTAATCCCCTTTAACTTCCACGATGGCACTTTTGATGCCAGCTTCCTCACCAGGAGAGACATCCAATATTTCAGCTTGATAATCATGCTGCTCTGCCCACCTGAGGTACATCCGGAGTAACATATTTACCCAATCCTGAGACTCCGTGCCACCAGCGCCAGCATGAAAAGCAAGCATGGCATTTCTGGCATCGTAATCACCACTGAAAATTAACTGGCTCTCTAACCGCTCAAACCAAGAGGTCAATTTCTTTAGCTCCCACTGTATCTCCGCTTTAAGGGAATAATCACCTTCCTCGACAGCCAGAGTTGCCATGTCATAAAGGTCAGTGACTTCCTTCTCTAGCTGGCGCCAATTATGAACTAAATTTTTCTTCACCCCGAGCTGACGCATGATGGCTTGAGCTTTAGCCGAGTCACGCCAAAAGTCGGGGCTAGCTGATTCTGCCTCTACCCTGGCAATTTCCTTCTCTTCACCAGGAATGTCAAAGATGCACCATTATCTCTGAGACTCGCCGGCATAAAGCTTCTAAATTTTCCCTTTCTTCCTCCATTTATCCTCCTTATATCAACTAAATAACTTCCCTTGATAACTTGGCTCAAAGACTAGGTTGCCACCAGCAGCGAGGTGAGCTAAACGAGTAGGCTCAGGAAGACGATAGCCACGACAACACTTCATCACCCAGTATAGAGCCGAGGCAAGGTCAATTTTGTGACCCACAGAAACATATATCAGTTTCGTTCCAATTTTAGTTCTTAATGCTGCTCCAATAATCTCCCCGTTGTCAATCAGTTCAGCCCGGCAACCAACTTCCTCCCCTACAGGCTCATGCCTGCCACAGAGAATAGATTTAGCACAGCCTATGGTGGGCACATTGAGAAAAAGTCCCAAATGGGAGGCAAGCCCTAACCGCCTGGGATGAGCTATCCCTTGACCATCAACTAGAACAAGGTCAGGAGTATGACACAGCTTCTCACAGGCAGCCAGTATCAGAGGGGCTTCCCGGAAGGATAATAGGCCTGGTATGTAGGGGAAAGCAATCTTGCCTTCAGCAGTTTTAGCTTCCACTACACCAAACTCAGGATAGCTAAGGACCACCACTGCTCCTCGAGCTATGCCTTGAGAGTCGGGAGAAGATATATCAACACCGGCAACAAGATGTGGGTTAATGCCCTCATTATTAGTCACTATTTTCCTTGCCAAGCTCAATTGCATCTCCTTAGCTTGAGCCAGGTTCATATCCCACCCATGCAATTTGCTTACCTCCATAATCTTATTGAATTATAAAGCATTCTTCCCTAATGGCAAACCTTAAAGCCACAAAACACAAAACCATTGACAATTACAATTGCTTAAGGGATAATAGTTAAGTGGTTAAAATCAGATTACGCCGGGTAGGAAGGAAACATAAACCAATCTACCGAGTGATAATAGCTAATAGCCGGTCACCTCGTGATGGTGCTTTTATCGAGACCATCGGACATTACAATCCTTTAACCGACCCTGCTACTGTTGATATTAACGAGGAAAAAGCATTAAAATGGCTTAACTGTGGGGCTCAGCCCACAGATACTGTTTATAGCTTATTGCGCAAATTAGGTATTATGGATAAATTTAAGCAACAAAAAGGAATCCCCACCTGACCTCTCATGTAATGAAGTCTCTTTTCCTTACAAGAGAGGAATGAGATGAGGATGACAAGGAGACAAAATGAAGGAGTTAGTAGAATACATTGTTAAATCCATCGTGGCAGAGCCAGACAAGGTAAACATCACCGAAGAAAATAGTGATATGGGCTTATTGATCAAATTGGAAGTCGCTCCGGAGGATAAAGGCAGGGTTATCGGCAGACAAGGTCGGGTAGCCGAAGCGATACGCACTTTACTCCGAGTAAAGGCAGCCAAGGCTGATACTAGAGTCAGATTAGAAATATTGTAAATAAAGAAAGCCAAGCAACTCAATTTATTATAGTAGCTCGCTTGCTTTTTCTCACAAGACGTTGACTCTCGCCTCCCCCAGCCTTAAAAATGGCATATCTTGTCCAGAGTGGGGCGGTGAGTTCGTTTATGATATAGAACGATTAATAGCGCCAATATGCCAGCGACCCTCAATACGCCTAAATCGAAATGCAATCCTGCCAATCACAATCGCTAGCTAGACTAATACTCCCTATACGAGCAGTGAAACCCATAGCTAAAAATCTAGCTGCTTAAAAGAACCACAGATGCCAATTCAAGATGAAGTACAGCAATATCGAAAATGTTACCAATACTAAGACGAATCTCCTATCCCTAGCTTGCTAAGATTTGTGCTTCTTAAAATCTTCTAGATCAAGTGTATTTATGAAGTCTTTATACGCCGACAACCCCTTCAGTTCCTCCTCGCTGACCTTGCCTTTAGAAATAGGCATACCTGTTTCCTCTTCAAGTGTAATGCCAGCTTTATCCAGCACCGATTCTTCAGCATATATCGGCACCCCGGTTCTTACCGCTAAAGCTAAAGCATCGCTGGGCCGAGAATCAACCTCGACCTCTGTGCCATCAACGCTAAGAGAAAGCTTGGCATAAAAGGTATCGTTTTGAAGCTCATTAACCACAATAAAATTAACCGAAGCTCCTAAGGCCTCAATCACAGATTGTAACAAATCGTGTGTCAGGGGGCGGGACAGCTCAATATTCGCCAGTTTTACCGCAATAGCATCTGCCACGTCAGGACCAATCCAGATAGGCAAATACCGGTTAGCCATTTTCTCCTTCAAAATGACCACGCACTGATCCCTCATTGCCGTGGCCCGGAGTTGATTAATTTCCATCTCTATCATAGTAACACCCCTTTTAGCCAAGCTTTTATTCTACCTCTATAAATCCTACTGAATAAATAAACTTAAGTCAACTATTTTAGCCGATTTAGCCAAAATTGGCTCCTTTTCAATTACTACGATTTGGAATTGTTTAGAAACAACTATTACCTGTCATTCTGAGTCCTTCATTCCTTGTAGGCTCTGAGGGATTAGCCGAAGCCCTGACTCTGAACGAGGTGAAGAGGAAGGGACAGCGACCGAAGAATCTCATATCACTCAGGGTAAGCATTTGTTTGACCCCACCCCACATGATACAATTCAACTATCACAGCAAAAGGAGGCGTAGAAGCAAAACTAAGGCTCTAATGATTCATGAACTTGGTATACGTCAGCAAACAGAGAAACGAGAGGAAAGCCTTTCTCCTTATGCCGCTAAGAGCAAATTCAGCCGGGGCAGGCTGAGATGGGAGGAGCCATGCCCTATAAGAACTTGCTTTCAGCGCGATCGCGACCGTATTATCCACTCCAAAGCTTTTCGCCGCCTCAAGCATAAGACACAGGTCTTTATTGCCCCTTTAGGTGACCATTATGTCACCAGGCTTACTCATACCCTGGAGGTCTCCCAAATTGCCAGAACTATATCACGAGCCTTGAATCTTAACGAGGATTTAAGCGAAGCTATTGCCTTAGGACATGACTTGGGGCATACCCCTTTTGGTCATATAGGTGAAGAGGTTTTAAACGAACTTTACCCCGTCGGCTTCAGACATAATGAGCAAAGCTTGCGAGTAGTTGACCTATTGGAGAAAGATGGGCAAGGACTTAATCTTACCTGGGAAGTGCGAGACGGCATCCTTAAGCATTCCAAAGGGCAAGCAGATATCTTAGGAGAGGGATGGGAAGATATGAGCACCCTGGAAGGTCAAGTATGCAAATTAGCAGACATCATTGCTTATGTTAACCACGATATTGGTGACGCTATAAGGTCTGGTATCATCAGCGAAAACGACTTGCCTGAGCAAGCAGTAAGCATTCTAGGCCATACACATTCCCAGCGAATTAATACCCTGGTCTGTGATATTGTGACCTGCTCTTGGCCAGTTAGCAAACTCAGCAGCTTGGCAAAACCAATTATCGCTATGAGCCCAGAAGTTATCAGGGCAAGTAATAACCTCCGCCAGTTTCTATTTGATAAAGTATATAATCCCAGCTTAGCCACTAAAGAAGCAGCCAGAGCAAGAAAAACAATGCACCTCCTCCACTCCTATTTCCTGAAACATGAAGATAAATTACCCCCAGAATTTGCCTCTCCGGACGATACCAAGGAACGTAAAGTGGTCGATTACATCGCTGGAATGACTGACCAATATGCGCTACGATTGGCCGAGGAAATATCACTAAGAGAAATCCAAAGCACCAAATCCTAAATAATATCAAATGACCAAAACGAAATAAAAATGTAAAATGACAAAGTAAAATTTAAAAGTGAATTCAAGGGCTGTGTCTATAAATTTGCATTGGATCTAACAGGGTTTAAGGAAATGAAGCATTTTTGCATTTTGAATTGTAATTTTGACCTTTTATCTTTGACTTTTGATTTTAGGGGGTTTTGAATTTAGAAATTTGAATTTGTTTAGGATTTAGATATTAGGATTTAGAATTTAAACTAAATGACCGTAATCAATGAAGTAAAACAAAGAACAGACATTGTAGAGATTGTCTCAGATTATGTCTCTCTGCAGAAAGCAGGGCGTAATTTTAAGGCTTTATGTCCCTTTCACAGCGAGAAACATCCCTCCTTTTTTGTCTTCCCAGAACAACAGACCTGGCACTGCTTTGGCGCCTGTAGCAGCGGAGGCGATGTCTTCTCCTTCGTCATGAAGAAGGAGGGAATTGACTTTGGTCAAGGTCTCCGCCTCTTAGCTCAAAGAGCAGGTATAACTCTAATTTCACCCCAGATATCAAAAAGCGCTGAAGATGAAAAGAGGGAGAGATTATTCCAGATTAATGAGGCGGCAGCCGAATACTACCGCCACTTACTTTTAAATACTAAAGCCGGTGAGCCAGCTAGAGCTTATCTCAGCAAAAGAAAGATCACACCCGAAACTATGGAGAAATTCCGATTAGGTTTTAGCCCCGATAGTTGGGAAGCACTTAAGAAATTCTTAACGAGCAAACGATATGAAGAAGGCGAACTAGCTGAAGCTGGCTTGATAATAGAGAAGGAGGGGGGAGGTAATTATGATAGGTTTCGCAACCGGTTGATGTTCCCCATATGTGATATTCAAGGCCGGGTCACTGGCTTTGGAGCAAGGGTACTAGATGAATCTTTACCTAAATATATTAACTCCCCCCAAACACAAATTTTTGATAAGAGCGGTAGCCTTTATGGAATTGACCAGGCTAAAACTGCCATTAGGAGAGAAAATTCAGCAGTAATTGTAGAGGGTTATATGGATGTTCTTAGAGCCCATCAGCATGGCTGGCAGAATGTAGTTGCCTCGATGGGAATCTCCGTAACGGAAAAACAAGTGGCGATCATCCAGAGGTTGACCAGAAACATAGCCCTATCTCTTGATGCTGATGCTGCCGGAGAGGAAGCTACTTTGCGAAGTGCCGAGGTATTAGTTGCCTCCCTGGAAAAAAAGGTAACGCCAATCCCTACCTGGTCTGGATTAGTAAAATACGAAAATATTCTTAATGCTGAGATAAAGGTTATTCCTTTGCCTCAGGGCAAAGACCCCGATAAAGTGATAGATGAGAGTCCCGACCTTTGGCAAAACCTGGTGGAACAAGCCCTACCTATACTGGATTTTGCCTTTGCGACCATAATAAGTAAGATTGATCCCAATAAAGCCAAGGATAAGTCTCTAGCGATACAAAAATTGCTGCCCTTAGTTTATGAAATAAAAGACCCCGTACGGCAAGCTCACTATGTGCAAAAATTAGCCCGCCGACTAACCATCAGCGAATCTATACTGGCAGCCACTTTGAGAAAATCACAAACCACCAAGAAGAGACAACGATTGAGTGAGGCAATAGAACAATCTCGCTTCACTCAGCAACTCGTGTCCAATCCTATTGAGGAATATTGCCTGGCTCTGCTGCTCCAATATCCAGAACTTCGCCAGGCATCTCGAGAGTTGTCAACAGAGCATTTTGAAAGCACCGAGAATCGTGAGGTTTTCATCAAGTGGCAATGCACCCAGGACAGTTCCAAGCTTAAAGAGAAAGTTGACGCCAATCTATTAGAACACTTAAACTACTTAATGAATAAGCCAATCTTGGATAAAAATGAATCTGAGCGGCAACAGGCTCTGAACGATTGCATTCTTAGTTTGCAAGAGAGATTCTCAAAGAGGTTGGAGGCTGGTAGAGAACTAATGTTTAATCTTACCCGGGAGAAAGAAGGCGTGAATGCCGAGCTAGCTAAACTGGATGAAGAGGGAATAAGAGCCAGTGAGCAACTCAAGGAGATCTTCATTAAACGCGGGAAACCAGCAAGAACAAAAGAGGTTAGATGATGGATTTAATTAAAGGTAGGACTCCTGACATAAATGAGGATGAGGAATCACCTCCAGAAGAGCCCCCCGCCGACGAGGGTGAAGCTGAGGTTAGTGGTGTCGCATTTGAGGAAGAGACTGCGGAGGAAGTGACCACTAAAGAAGCTAAGCCACTAGTAGTAGCGGCGGAGGAACAGGAGATAATTGATGACTTAGCTCGCATGTACCTTCGCGACATCGGCAAGGTGCCACTTCTCACAGCCGCTGAAGAGAAGGAACTATCCAGCAAAATAGAACAAGGAAACCACTTGAGGAAAATTGAAGACGCACACTTCAAGAAGCACAAGAAATTTCCTTCAGCAGTTGACATAGTAGTGGACCTAATTTCTCAACTATCCCGGGCTTACCCTATCATCGAAGTTGTCAAAGAGCACTGTGGCATCGAGCGCTCTTGTAGTCTAGCAGAGACAAGCACAAATCCTAAATTTCGCGCTGCTATCGATAATGAGCTAGCCTTAGCATTGGTAACAGCCATGGCCGAAAAGACAGGCAAAGAAACTGCCGCAGCAGAGGAAGCCATAATAAACCTTTCTTTGAACAGCCGCCTCTTGCCACCACAATCGCTGATCTTTATTGGAGATAAACCTTCAGGGCAAGAGATAAAGGCTCTCCTGGCTAGCAACAAATTCCTCTCCCAGCTTCACTCCTATAACGAGCAGTTTAAAACCCACTTTGAAGAGGTAAGGGCTGAGGCAAAAAGGGCAGAAGAACACCTCGCTGAGGCAAACCTGCGCCTGGTGGTTAGCATAGCCAGGAAATACATCGGACATGGTATGTCCCTCCTCGACCTTATCCAAGAGGGAAATATTGGCCTTATGCGAGCGGTAGACAAGTTTCGGCATAGAAAAGGTTACAAGTTCAGCACTTACGCCACTTGGTGGATCAGACAAGGCATCACCCGATCCATAGCTGACCAATCTCGCACTATTCGCATCCCAGTGCACATGGTAGAAACAATCAATAAGTTACTGCGGACGATGCGACAGCTAACTCAGGAACTTGGGCGCGAACCAAGCTATAAAGAAATTGGCAACCAATTAAATTTGACTCCCGAAAGGGTAGAGGAAATTATAGACCTATTTCACCATGAGCCGATATCGCTGGAGACGCCTGTCGGTGAAGAGGAGAACAGTCGCTTGGGTGACTTTGTCGAAGACCATGCTAGCTTGGCGCCAATCGAAGCTGCCACACAGCAGTTACTCAAAGAACAGATAGATAGGGTACTTGATGAGCTTACCCCACGAGAGAAAAGGGTGCTACAGCTCAGATTCGGCCTCAAGGATGGACATACCAGAACCTTGGAAGAAGTGGGACAAGAATTCAATGTAACTCGAGAGAGGATTCGCCAGATTGAAGCTAAAGCTTTGCGCAAGTTGCGCCACCCTAGTAAGAGTCGAAAACTTAGGGATTATTTAGAGTAAGCGCTACTAAATTGGTTAGCTCTTGTATCTGATAAATCGATTATGGAACAGCTCTGGGCACCATGGCGAATACAATATGTTACCAGGCCGAAGGAGAGTGGCTGCATCCTGTGCCAAAAATCTAAAGAAAATAAGGACGAGACGAACTTCATCCTTCACCGCAGCCAAAATAACTTCATAATCTTGAATGCCTTCCCCTATAACCCGGGACACCTAATGATAGCTCCTTATCGCCATGTAGCAAATCTGCAGGATTTAACAGATGACGAGCTAACAGACCACTTCAACCTTGTGAAGAAAAGCTTGGCTCTTTTAAAAGAGATACTTAATCCCGATGGCTTCAACATAGGTTTAAACATAGGCAAGGTCGCTGGAGCTGGAATAGAAGAACATCTCCATACTCATATAGTGCCCCGATGGCAAGGTGATGTTAACTTTATGCCCGTATTGGCCAATACCAGGGTAATATCAGAGGAGTTAGCTGCCACTTATAAAAAACTAAAAGCCGCTATTAAGTAAATCGCTACTCAGCTTGAGGATATGAGCCTAGAACTTTAACAAAAGTGGTTACCTGTTCAAGCTCTTTTATAGCCTCTTGATAAACTTCACTATCTATGTGCCCTTCAAAATCGGTATAAAAAACATACTCCCACGGTTTGCTTTTACTTGGCCTAGATTCTAATTTCGTCAGATTTATATTCCTAATGGCGAATATGCCCAGGACTTTATATAGGGCACCAGGTACATGCTCAGCAGTAAAAACAATAGAGGTTTTGTTTCTTTCAGCCGGCTTAGCTTTTTGTTTAGAGATAGCAAAAAACTTGGTGTAATTATTAATATTGTTTTCAATTTGCGGTGCCAGTATCTCCAAGCCATAGATATCAGCGGCTCTCCGGCTGGCTATAGCAGCACACTCTTCCAACTGATTCTCCCTTATCATTTTGGCGCTACCTGCGGTATCGTAACCAGGCACGGTTTCAAGCTTCAACTTGCTCAGAAAATCCTCACACTGAGCCAGAGCTTGAGGATGGGAATAGACCTTTCTTATATCAGCCAATTTTTCTCCGGGCAAAGCCATTAAATAATGACTTATCCTCAGAATGACTTCAGCGTATATATTAAGAGGGTATGCCAATAGCAAGTCATACGTTTCGTTGATGCTACCAGCCTGGGAGTTCTCTATGGGAACCACGCCGAAACTGACCTTGTCCTCAACCACAGCTTGGAAGACATCTCGAAGGCGAATGCAAGGCAAGAAATCTACGTTGCCGCCGAAAAGCTTTATGGCGGCATCCTCACTGAAAGCACCTCTGTCCCCCTGAAAAGCAACCTTAATCATAATTTAAAAGTATAGTCCAAACTTACTCTAAACTTCCACTGGCTTGATTAACTTTTCCAAAAGCGCGGCAAAAATATCATCAAAACTGTAAACAACTCTAGCCTTCCCAACCACATGCAGATAATCAAAACAACCTTCCCTGCTCCAGGAAGCCAGGCATAATTTAATGCCGGCCCCACTCCACCTAACCCAGGCCCTACATTCCCTAAAGTAGCTGCCACCGCTGAGAGCGATGTCTCCAAATCAAGCCCTAAGAAACCAAGCGTTATGGAAGCGACAACTGCCACAAGGAGGTAGAGAAAAAAGAAAGAGATTATATCTCGGATTATTCCCTCTGAGAGAGGTTTTTGGTTATATTTCAGCGGAATCACAGCTTTGGGAGAAATAGTTTTTCTCATCATCACCCTGCTATGTTTCAGCAAGGTCAAAATCCGCACTACTTTTATCGCCCCCCCGGTAGAGCCACCACAGCCTCCAATGAACATCAAAGTTAAAAGCACCATTCTGGCACCAAAGTGCCAGGAGCCAAAATCGCAGGTGACAAAGCCGGTAGTAGTCATGATCGAGATTGCCTGAAAGAGACTATACCGATGTGAGCCAAGACCTTGCGAGAGGATTAGCAGTAGCGCACCTGAGGCCAAAAAAATTAAGTAAAGCCGGAATTCCTCATCTTTAAATATTTTAAAGTTCCCCCTTAAAACGTGGTAATGAACAAGAAAATTTGCGCCAGCTAGGAACATGAAGACCATAATAATATACTCAGCTAAGGGGTTAGCGTAAGCTCCAATGCTTTCTGTAGTAGGGGTAAATCCGCCGGTAGGGAGAGTGCAGAAAGAGACGCAAATTGAGTCAAAGAGGTGAAGCCTAGCCAGGAAATAGAGGAGCGCTATTTCAACAGCAGTGAACGCCACATAAATTCCCCAGAGAAGCCTTGCCGTAGTTTTAATTCTGGGACGCAGCCTTTCAGGCATAGGACCGGGAAATTCCTGTTCAAAGAGCTGAGAGCCCCCCACTTCTAGCCTTGGTAAGATGGCAATAAAAAGAGCTATCACCCCCATCCCACCTAACCACTGGGTAAGGCTACGCCATAAGAGGGCACTCCTGGGTAATTCTTCAACCCTCACCAGTATGGTAGCACCAGTGGTGGTAAAGCCTGACATGGCCTCAAAAAAGGCATTGAGGAAACTCCACCCAAAAAACACATAAGGAACGGCACCAAGGAGGGGCACAAGAAGCCAGGCGAAAGAGACTATAGTAAAGCCATCGGCACGCTCTATTTCCTTGTCAGTTTTAAATCCAAATTCAAGAAATAGCCCCAGAGCTAAAGTGAGTAGTAGTGAATATAAAAAAATCCGCCAATCCTCGCCATAATAAACAGCAACTAATAAGGGGAAAATATAGACTAAGGCGAGGTATTTTAGAAGTGAACCAAGGATATGAAGGGTTAACCTTATCCTTTGGCGAACCATCTATTCATAAAATCGACTCCCTTTTTGGTAGATTCTCGATCTACAATGAGAGTCAGCCAATCTTTGGGCTCCATCTTAGCATCTTTATCCAAATATTTTCCCGCTCGCTCCAGCACAAGTATTTTCATACCATCTGGAATTCCTATTTCGGAGACTTTCTTGTCCACACACTTCATGCCTTCCTCAACCTCTATTTCAAAGATCTCTGCCCTTTCAAAAGAGAGAAAATCCTTCACATAAGGCTGAAAAATCATGCGATAAATATGCTTGGCCACCACAGCATGGGGCCTAACCTGGAAATCGATCTCAGCTTGTTTAAAGGTTTCCACATGCACCACATCATTCACCAAAGAAATCACCTTTTTGGCTCCCATTTCCCTTGCTGTCATACAAATCATTAAATTATCTGAGTCATCATTAGTTAAGGCAACCAAAACGTCTGCTCTCTTGACCCCCGCCTCCTCCAGAACTGACTTTTTAGTAGCATCCCCGGTTATCACCATCACGTCAGAGGATGTTGCCATTTCAGTGCACCTTGCCTCATCTGAGTCTACAATCACCACCGCATTCCCCTCCTTAACCAGGAGTTCAGCTAGATTCTTCCCTATACCGCTTAAACCTGCTACAATGAGGTACATTTTTCTATCTCCGTGATAAATTTTTGGTTCATCCCCTCAAAGGATGAGTTTTAGCTCAAGGACGGCGAGCAAATTTATCGCCAAGTTTGGAATGCCAATTCGTATCCAAATTTACCTACATCCCATAATTGATTTCACTTGCTGGGCGATTTTAACTCCTCCCACAATTGTTGTCAACTATTGACTCTTTCTTTTGTTGATGTTCTATGATTTTGTCACCATCT
>PCSL01000117.1:1568-3036 GCA_002772325.1 Chloroflexi bacterium CG23_combo_of_CG06-09_8_20_14_all_45_10 | reverse complement strand
CGCCTGATACAGGAAGGAGCCAAGCTAGTCCATGACTTTGCTGACATTTTGGAGGAGTTAAACTTGACCATGGTAACGCAGCAACTGGAGATTAAGGAATTCCTGCCAGCCAGTGAAACTGAATCTGTGATACTAAAGCAACTAACTTCTGAGCCAAACCATATAGATGAGATTTGCCGTCGTAGTGGTTTAACCATAGCGGAGGTGAGCAGCACGCTGGCCATGCTGGAATTGAAGGGAATAGCCAAACAAGTAGGCAATATGAACTATGTGCTGGCTCACCAAGTTAAAACAGAGTAGGTTATGGCACAGAAACTAGTTATTGTTGAATCTCCGGCCAAGGCGAGGACGCTAAATAAGATTTTGGGGCGTAGCTATACCATCAAGGCATCATTAGGACATGTGCGTGATTTACCGCGGACAAGCTTAGGAGTAAATATAGATAAAGACTTTACCCCCAAATATGTCATCCCACAGAGAAAGAGAAAGGTAATCCGAGAAATCAAAGAGGCAGCGAGTAAAGCCAGCTCTATCTATCTAGCTACCGACCCTGACCGTGAGGGAGAGGCAATCTCCTGGCATCTTGTTGCCGCAGCTAAATTAGATGCAGATAAAGTGCCTGTTCGTCGCGTTGTCTTTCACGAAATAACCAAGGAGGCAGTAGAAAAAGCATTCCAGACCCCCCACTCTATTGATATGAATTTAGTTAACGCCCAGCAAGCCAGGCGCATCCTCGATAGACTCGTCGGCTATAAACTAAGCCCCCTGCTATGGCAGAAGGTGCAGAGAGGCCTCTCAGCCGGCAGAGTTCAATCGGTGGCGGTAAGAATGATTGCTGACCGTGAGCAGGAAATTCAGGACTTTAATCCTAAGGAATATTGGACTATCGAAGTTGAATTAGCTCCGCTCGAAGAACAGGAAGCCAAGTTTAGAGCCAAACTCGTAGCCTCAGCCGACGGCACTAAGCTAAATATCAGCGATGAAAATAAGGCAAACAAGATTGCTGCCGATTTAGAAAAGGCTACTTATTTCGTTAAATCAATACAAAGCAAACAGATAGCTCGCCAGCCAGCTCCGCCTTTCATCACCAGCACTTTACAGCAGGAAGCCTGGAGGAAACTGCACTTTACCGCTAAGCACACCATGGCAGTGGCTCAACAGCTCTACGAAGGCCTGCCCCTGGGCGAGGAAGGCTCAGTGGGGCTTATTACCTATATGCGCACCGACTCCACTCATGTGGCTGCCTCCGCTATAGCTGAAGTGAGGGACTTTATCGCTAAAAAGTACGGGGGGGATTTCCTACCATCAAAGCCACGTGTTTTTGCCCGGAAAGCAAAATGGGCACAGGAAGCTCATGAGGCAATTCGCCCTACCAAGATTTACCGTGAGCCAGAACAAATTAAGCCCTTCCTCAATCGAGACCAACTAAAGCTTTACCAGCTTATCTGGAGGCGTATGGTAGCCAGCC
>PCSL01000117.1:1406-1548 GCA_002772325.1 Chloroflexi bacterium CG23_combo_of_CG06-09_8_20_14_all_45_10 | reverse complement strand
GACACAACAAGTGTGGAAATACAAACCGACCATGTTAGCTGCGAGCAAGAAGCGACCGGGGCCCCGAAAAATTCGCAGAATTTTTTGGGTGAAAATCAACCTCAAGGCTATCTACTTAAAGCTGCTAGCTCTGTGGTTAAAT
>PCSL01000117.1:995-1308 GCA_002772325.1 Chloroflexi bacterium CG23_combo_of_CG06-09_8_20_14_all_45_10 | reverse complement strand
TATTGGGGGACCTTCCCTGAACAGCACTTCACCCAACCCCCGCCCCGCTACACCGAAGCGACCTTGATTAAAGCACTGGAGCAGAGGGGTATTGGTCGTCCCAGCACTTACGCCCCCATCCTGTCTATTATTCAGGAAAGAGATTACGTGTATAAAGCAGACGGCAAATTCTATCCCCACGAACTGGGCCTGATTGTAAATAGCATTTTGAAGCAGCATTTCCCAAAGATTGTTGACCTTGGCTTCACAGCACAGATGGAAGAACAACTGGATGAAATAGCACAAGGTAAGCAGGAATGGATACCCGTTTTAA
>PCSL01000117.1:0-770 GCA_002772325.1 Chloroflexi bacterium CG23_combo_of_CG06-09_8_20_14_all_45_10 | reverse complement strand
CTGAGTTGGTGGAGAAAATCAATAAGAGAAAGCAAGTTTTCTATGGCTGCAGCAATTTTCCCCAATGTAAATTCGCCACAAATTATAAGCCAATTCCCCAGCCTTGCCCCGAGTGTGGTAAGCTTTTGGTGCTGGCTAGAGACGGCAGGGCAAAATGCACCGCCTGTCAATACAAAGTAAAACTAGCTGAGTTGGAGTCGGAGAAACAATGCACAGAAGAAATGTCGTTGCGAGGCACAGCATGCCGAAGCAATCTTAAGAGCGAAAGGGGATAACCATGGGATTGCTTCGCTTTGCTCAGGGCTTCGTCTAACCCCTCAGAATGACAGAAAACCAAGGGATCAGAATGACAAGAGGCGAATGGCTCGCAATGAAGGTGTTTAAAAATGTAGTGCGCGGCTTTAGCCTCGTGCACGACCCTGAAGGGTCGCACTACAAGAATCTTGGGGGTGAAGATTATTAAAACTGGATGAGGCAAAATTAAATAGTCTAACAATCTCAAGGAGGAGGTAACTTTATGAAAATTCTAGTCATTAACGGACCAAACTTAAATATGCTGGGTAAGCGCGACAAAGAAATCTATGGAGGCAAGACTTTAGCCGAGATCGATTCCCTGATAAAGGAGCAGGGTGAGGCATTAAATATGGAGGTGGTAACCTTCCAATCTAATAGTGAAGGCGCACTGATAGACTTCATTCAAGAGCAAGCGGATTCAGCAAGTGGCATAATCATCAACCCTGGGGCTCTTACCCACTACGGTCTTTCCCTAC
>PCSL01000116.1:1159-1301 GCA_002772325.1 Chloroflexi bacterium CG23_combo_of_CG06-09_8_20_14_all_45_10 | reverse complement strand
GTAAAGAAGAGGGCCCTTTTTGTCATTCTGTGTGGAGTGAAACGGAATGAAGAATCTCAGGGATTCTTCGCTGTCCCTTCGCTATGCTCAGGGCTTCGGCTCAGAATGACAAAGTGAGGGCTCAGAATGAGGTGGTTAAAAA
>PCSL01000116.1:842-1010 GCA_002772325.1 Chloroflexi bacterium CG23_combo_of_CG06-09_8_20_14_all_45_10 | reverse complement strand
TTGCAGAGGTTGCGACCTCTGATTGCCGAAAAGGGCTTGGATGGCCTTTTAGTTTCTCAGCTAGAAAACTGCTGCTACCTCTCTGGATTTACCGGCTCCTCAGGGTGGCTGCTCATCTCAGATAGCCATGCCCTTTTAGCTACCGATTTCCGCTATATGGAACAAGCT
>PCSL01000116.1:667-833 GCA_002772325.1 Chloroflexi bacterium CG23_combo_of_CG06-09_8_20_14_all_45_10 | reverse complement strand
ACGCAAGATTTCGAAATCATTCAGATTAAAGGAGAGCCACATAACTGGCTTCCTGAGTTGGTATCCAATTTAGGGTGGCGTAAATTAGGTTTTGAGGCAGAGCATCTTTCCTTTGCTGCTCATTACCAGCTCGCTGAAACGATAAAAGCCAAACAGTTAAACTTAG
>PCSL01000116.1:485-659 GCA_002772325.1 Chloroflexi bacterium CG23_combo_of_CG06-09_8_20_14_all_45_10 | reverse complement strand
CCCACCACTAACCTGGTGGCGCACCTTCGCTCCATAAAGGAGCCAGAGGAATTAGAGCTTATCATAAAGGCCGTGGAGCTAACTGATGCTGCTTTCGAGCAGGTTAAAGCCATAATTCACCCCGGTGTAACAGAAAAGGAAGCAGCCTGGGAAATTGAGAAATTCCTTCGCCAG
>PCSL01000116.1:0-404 GCA_002772325.1 Chloroflexi bacterium CG23_combo_of_CG06-09_8_20_14_all_45_10 | reverse complement strand
AGAATAATTTGCTCCGGCGAACCAGTGCTGATTGATATGGGAGCCAGGGTTGGGAGCTACTGCAGCGATTTTAGCCGCACTTTATGCTTGGGCAAGAATCTGGAAGCTGTCAGCTATCAGCTATCAGCTATTTATAATATCGTCTTAGAAGCACAGCTCCTAGCTATAGACAGAATCAAGTCAGGCATGACTGCCGCTGAAGCTGATAAGTTGGCTCGGAGTATTATTGAGCAAGCTGGTTATGGCGATAATTTCGGACATGGTCTGGGTCACGGTGTCGGGCTAACAATACACGAGCTCCCCACGCTTTCTGCCACTTCATCAGACTTGCTTGGCGATAGCATGGTTTTTACCATAGAACCTGGAATTTACCTCGCTGGGTATGGTGGTGTTAGAATTGAGGA
>PCSL01000085.1 GCA_002772325.1 Chloroflexi bacterium CG23_combo_of_CG06-09_8_20_14_all_45_10 | reverse complement strand
GCCGAATAACAGCAACAACTTTCCCCTGGATCTCAATGTTGTCTGGAGTAGTGTAGATGGGTTTCGTCTGACTATTTGCCGGTTCCAAGCGAATGTGGTTTGGCTCGGTAAAAAATTTTTTCAGCGTGACCTCTTGCTCCCTCTTAAGCCAAACTGCTACCATTTCTCCTTCCTCTCAGAAGCTCAATTCCTCGCGATATATCACTATGACGGTGGATATATCCCGCTTCTTCCAATCTATCCAAGTTATAAGCTACCACTGAAGTGGAACTTATCTGGCATCCCTTAGCAATATCCCTAACACTGGGGGACAGCCCTTTTGGCGCAAAAAATCATGGATAAAGCTGATAATACGCTTTTGCTTTGAAGAAAGTGCTTTAGCAGCCAAGAAATATTAACCTCCGCAAAATTAGCTATCAGCTTTCAGCTAACTGCTCTTTATTCAGCTTCTTCATTAAACGAGATTTAAGCCTGGCACCTTTATTTTTATGAATAACCCCTTTACTTATAGCTTTATCAATGCTGCTTGTGACTGCCACCATCTCTTGCTTTGCTAATTCTAATTCCCTAGAGGTAATACGCCTTCGTACCTTACTTATCTGAGTTCTAGTGCTACCTCGCACCAAACGATTTCGTAATCGTTTCCTTTCCGCCATCCGCGCTGCTTTGTTAATTGACTTACTGCTTAGCACTCACCTCTCCTTTCCTTACTACATTTATCACATTCCATACCGAGTAAATTTTAGACATCAATCTACTTAACTTAGCTGTGCTTTTAATCTCGAGGGTAAAGTATAGTAAGATAATATTATCGTCGTGGCCAGTCATATTAACATCGGTAATATTTACCCCTTCTTCAGCTATGATAGCACTAATATCCCGAACTAACCCAACTCTATCCCAGGCATCAACCTGAATAGTTACCGGGTAAACTTGCTCCACATCACCCCAATTGACATTGATCAGTCGCTCCTTCTCTAGCTCATTGATAATATTAGGGCAATCCCGGCGATGCACGGTGACACCGCGGCCTTGAGTAATATACCCAATAATCTCGTCTCCCGGCAATGGATGGCAACAACTGGCTAAACGAGTGAACAAGTCACCAACGCCCAATACTTGGACACTCGAAGGGCTAATCTTCCCCGGACGCGAAATCTCGACTGTTTTGCTTGGTGGCTCAAAATCCGCGCTTAGTTTAAGCGCCACCTCAGAAGGGCTGATACTGCCACAACCGAGAGCAAAGAAAAAGTCATCTGAGCTACTATAGTTAAACTGACGGGCTAATTTGTCAACATTGGGTAGGCTGATGCCTAAACGTTTAAGTTCCTTGTCCAAAAGCTGCTTGCCAGTCTCTATACTTTGACCTCGCTCCTGCTTTTTGAACCATTGCCGCACCTTCCCACGGGCGTGAGAAGTTTTAATATAGCCAAGTTGGGGGTTAAGCCAATCTAAACTGGGCCCCTTCTCCCCTTTGGCAGCAATGATTTCCACCACATCACCATTATTAAGCACATGGCTCAAGGGGGCCAGCCGTCCATTAACTTTTGCCCCAATACAACGGTAGCCCAAGTCCGTATGAACTCGGAAGGCAAAATCTAGAGGGGTGGCACCCTTGGGCAACTCCTTTATCTCACCCTTAGGAGTATAGACATATACTCGATCCGCAAGGACGTCAGTCCTAACCGACTCCAGAAACTCCTCACTATCGAGTTCTTCTCGCCAGTCGTTAACCTCACGTAGCCAAGATATTTCATTGTCAAAAGACGCATCTACCTCCCCCCCCTTATACTTCCAGTGAGCAGCTACCCCATACTCAGCGATTTGATGCATCTCACGAGTCCGTATTTGTATTTCTAGGGGGGTAACGCCTTGGCACATTACTGTGGTATGCAGGGAGCGATAGCCATTATCCTTAGGATTAGCAATAAAATCGTTAAACTCTTCGATTATGGGATGCCAAAAATTGTGAATCGCCCCTAGCGCCTTATAGCAATCCGAAACTGAGTCCACTAATACGCGCAAGGCAAAAAGGTCATGGATGTCGCCAAAATCCTTGCCCTGCGCAGTATACCGGCCCATCTTTTGATAAATGCTGTAAATATGTTTCGGCCTACCCAAAACCTTAGCCTTTATGCCAGCCTGGCTTAATTCCTGATGCAGCATCTGGCTAACCTCACTTATAAAGCCTTCTCGCTGAAGTCGTTTTTCCGCCACCAAGCGAGAAAGCCGACGGTATTGCTGTGGCTCGAGATAACGGAAGGCCAGATCCTCCAACTGCCATTTCACATTCCACATGCCTAATCGGTGCGCCAGAGGAGCATATATCTCCAACGTCTCTTGGGCAATTGCCTGGCGTTTCCCTGGTGGCAAAGCGCCTAGTGTGCGCATATTGTGTAGTCTGTCAGCCAATTTAACAAAAACCACTCGTAAGTCTTTAGCCGTAGCCACAAGCATTTTACGTAAGTTTTCCGCTTGAACCTTCGACTTCCTCTCTTCACCTTCGGCTCGGCTTGTGAGCTTGCTCAGTTTAGTCACACCATCAACTAATCTGGTTACTTCAGATCCGAAGTTAGCCTCAACTTCTTCCAGTGATATGCCACAATCCTCAGGAACATCATGCAGCAAGGCAGCAGCTAATGTATCAGCATCAAGTCGAAGTCCAGCTAAGGTCATAGCCGTATGTAAAGGATGCTCTAAATAGGGCTCTCTCGATTTGCGCATTTGCCCCTGGTGTGCCTGCGCGGCAAACTCGTAAGCTGCTTTAATTAGACTTACCTTGTCACCAGGTAGATATTCGCTGGCTTTTGCTATAAGCGCACTTATCTCCATATCCTAAGTTTATAATAACGTAAGAAGAAAACCAAAGCAAATCTTTAGCTTAAATTATGCTAGCTTATTATGGTAAACTAAATAAAAACAATAGAAAGGGAGGCTTCATGTATAAAGCGCCTCGGGGCACATCAGACATCCTACCACAAGAGCAAGCTTACTGGAAATATGTGGAGGGAAAAGCTGCTTCCTTATGCCAGCTTTATGGCTACCAGCTCCTGACCACGCCAATATTTGAAGATTCTCAACTCTTCGCCCCCACTGTAGCTGGGGGGCAGATAGCTGTTGATAAGGAAATGTATATCTTTGAGGATAGAAGTGGTCAGAAATTGGCTTTAAGGGCAGAGGGAACAGCACCAGTTTGCCGCGCCTACCTAGAGCATGGATTATTTAATTTACCCCAACCGGTGAAACTCTATTACCTTGGCCCTGCTTTCAGATATGAGCGCCCTCAAGCTGGTCGCTATCGCCAACATCACCAGTTTGGCTACGAAGCTATAGGTGATGCTGACCCTGCCCTGGATGCCGAGGTGATCGAGATGGCACGGCGATTCTTCCTCTCTCTAGGCCTCGCTGGATTTTCCTTCCAGCTTAATAGCATTGGCTGTAACCTCTGCCAACCCAAGTATATAGAGGCGCTAAGGCGGCACTACTCCAGCTATACAGCTCATTTATGCCCAGATTGCAAAGCTAGGCTGCTCAGAAATCCTCTCCGCTTACTTGACTGCAAAAAGGCCTCATGTCAAAAGATTGCTGAGACGGCACCAAGAATCACAGAGTACCTATGCCCTGAGTGCCAAGCACATTTCCAAAGCGTGCAACAATATTTAGAGGCTTTAGGTATTCCTTTCCAATTAAACTACAGATTGGTACGTGGTCTAGATTATTACACCAGGACCGTGTTTGAGGTTGGCCCTCGAGAGGAAGGGGCACAAAGCGCCCTTGGAGGCGGTGGCCGCTATGACAACCTCATTGAACAATTAGGAGGAAAACCCACCCCAGCAGTGGGTTTTGCCGCTGGCATAGAAAGAATTATATTAAATTTAAAAAGACAAAAAATAGCCATCCCTGCTCTGTCTAAGCCTACCGCTTTTATCGCCTACTTAGGAGAAGGAGCTAAAATCAGAGCAATAAAGCTCGCTTCCGAACTACGCCAAAGTGGAATTGCCGTCATTGCGGCCACAGGCGCTAAAAGTCTAAAAGGACAGTTGAGACAGGCTGACTCACTAAGTGCTAGCTATGCTATTATCATCGGCGAAAGAGAGGTTGAAACCCAAAGTGCCGTATTGCGAGACATGATAACTAATAAACAGGAAACTGTCCCTCTAGCCGAAATAGTCTCGTCACTTAAACAGAATAAAAAGACTTAAAGAGGAATACCCGGCTTCCCTTTTGAAGTCATGTTGCTTTTTCTCTAACCGACTTTAGAGGCAATTCAATTACGCAAAAAGCCGAACCTTTCAATTTAGTGAATTGAATCCTGTCACGATGGGATCCTACACCATAGCGTATTTTATCAATGTCACGAGCCTGCACAGCAATCCTGTCTGCACTTAGTGCGTCGCCAAGTTCATAATGATAGTGTCTTTCCTTATAGGGTACTTTCATCAACCATTACTTCCCCGCTATCTTGCAATTCCTGACAAATGTCGACAACTAATTCAAGGTCTAAGCTGAGTTCCTCTGCAATATCAGAATAATAAAGCGTTCGTCCACTCGAAAAAAGCTGTTGTATTTCTTGCTTTGCTTGCTCTCTGCATATCTCCCTGAGAACGATCACTTTCTCTTTTGGCATCCTCTCTTCAAGCTCAGCTAGTTTCTGCTTAATTTGTTCCACTTCCTTTCGAAGCGAGATATTTTCTGCTGTCAGGCTTAGGAAGTTCACCGCACTACCCCAAGTACTAGAAGACATATTTATTGTGACCTGCATAGCTTGTGTAACTTGCGTAACCTCCCTTGCCTTTTGCTTTATATCCTCCTCTAGAAATCCTGTAGACTCGCTAACTAAATCCAATTCCTCCCCTCTTTCACGTTTAGCAAGCAAGCGATTAATAAAGCTAGCAAGTAAAGGCTGGACTCTTGGAACTTCGCTAAAATCGGTTCTCATTTAGATAGCCCCCTTAAAATTCCCTCAGCTCTTTCTATTGTCTGAGGGTGTAACTTTAATCTTTCTTTGACTTCATTAGCGCCGCGAGACTCAGAATGGAAATTAAAATTTATCGCCACCTTTGTAGTTTCACCCTTTAGTGGAGGAGCACTCATTGTTACAATAAACTCCTTAAAATGGAAACATACCATGCCACCAATTTCATAATCTTCTGCAAATAGTTCCTTAAGTTTAGCATCGTTAGGCGAGAATAAAGTTTCCAAACGTCTACTCTCTTTTGGAAGATAATAACTATAGTTAAATCCTGCAGCCACGAATGGAGTCTCCGGTAAACAAGAAACAAATTCTGTAGCTATTTTAGGCAGTACCTCAATACCTTCAGGACTTATAGTTTTCAAGGATATCTGCAATCTATTTTCATCAAGAACAAACGAAATCCGCTCAGCCTCAACAACTGAAAGGGGAGGAGTGTGGACAAAGTTAGTTACTGTTTCCCTAAGTATATTCCTTTTATATAACCATTCTTTAGAGATAATAGATGGATTATAGTTCCTAGCCAGAATAACAATATTTGCGCCACTTAATGCAAATACATTACCCAAGAGACCCCTCCTAATTGTTTTCCATCCATTATAACACAAGACCTTCCTAACGCGTTATTAGGAATTTAAAAATAAAGCTAAAAGATAACGCTGCTACTTCTATGGACTCTTCCAAACCAACCTTGAATGCTATCGCAAAACACACCTTCTATCTCAGATATGATATAATAGATATAGTGCTCTTAGCTATTAACACCGAGAGAAAGCTTAAATCCTTCCCGCCAGGCTATGGGGCAATTTTTACTCCGCCAAAATGCATGAGTATAAGGAGGCGAATTAGCTATGTCCCAAAATGGGATGAGTAACTATACGGCTGAAGATATTCAAATCTTAGATGAGATAGAGGCTGTTCGCTTACGCCCCGGGATGTATATTGGCGGCACTAGCCGTGAAGGATTACAGCGTCTCCTTTACGAAATAGTGTACAACAGCATAGATGAAGCAATGGCCGGCTTCTGCGATCAAATTGAGGTAATCATTCACAACGATAATAGCATCACTGTAATTGATAATGGGCGTGGTATCCCTACAGAGCTTATGCCTACAGCAGATATTACTGCGCTAGAGGCAGTAATGACCCGCCTGCATGCCGGAGCCAAGTTCGGAGGACTTGTCTATAACATATCTAGTGGTTTGCATGGCGTTGGTGCTTCGGTAGTAAACGCCCTATCCTCCTGGCTTCGAGTTGAGATTAGGCGCCAGGGGAAAATCTACCTTCAAGAATACCAGCGGGGAATCCCCACGGGTGAGGTGCAACTCATTGGAGATGCCCTTGATACGGGCACTACAGTCACCTTCCTTGCTGATAAAGAAATCTTTGAAGACATTAATTATGACTTTAATACAACCTGCCAGCGATTAAGGGAGCTAGCTTTCCTGAATAAAGGAGTGCAAATATCTATTAACGATGAAGGGGCTGACCAGGGGAAAACTTTCTATTTTGAAGGGGGCATAGCTAGCTTTGTTCACCGCCTGAATAGAAATAGAGCCGTTATTCACCATTACCCCATCTATCTTTCAGCTACAGTCAATTCCACCATAGTCGAAGCAGCCCTACAATACAATGACAGCTTCACAGAATCCGCTTTCTCCTTCGCTAACTGTGTCAATACTAGAGATGGGGGGAGCCATCTCACGGGCTTTCGCTCAGCATTAACTCACGCCCTTAATGATTATGCTCGGAAGAATAAACTTATCAAGGATACCGAACCAAATCTGATCGGCGATGATGTCCGCCAGGGATTAATATCTATTATCAATATAAAACTTCCCGAGCCTCAATTCGAGGGGCAAACAAAAGCGAAGCTTGGAAATCCTGAGGTGAGAAGCCAGGTTGAATCTGCGGTAGCAGATAACTTATCTCTTTACCTTGAACAACATCCAGACGAAGCAAGGGCAATTCTAGAGAAATGCCTCACCTCAGCCAAAGCCAGAGAAGCGGCACGTAAGGCCCGTGACCTCATCCTTAAAAGAACTGGCTTCGAAGCATCAACATTACCGGGAAAACTGGCTGATTGCTCAGAGAAAAATCCGGCATTATGTGAGCTTTTCCTAGTCGAAGGTGACTCAGCCGGCGGCTCAGCTAAGCAGGGTCGCGATCGCCGCTTTCAAGCTATCCTCCCCCTTAGAGGCAAAATACTTAATGTAGAAAAAGCCACCCAAGACAAGATTATCGAACATGAAGAGCTAAGAGCTATTGCGACAGCTTTAAGAGCAAATATTGATGGGCAAGGTGATCTTTCCAAGCTTAGGTATCAGCGAATAATCATCATGACCGATGCCGATGTTGATGGTTCTCACATTCGCACCTTGCTTCTTACCTTTTTCTATCGCCATATGATGGAGTTAATTAACCAGGGATACCTTTTCATAGCCCAGCCACCTCTTTACCGTATAAAGTCTGGCAAGCAGCAATTTTGGATTTATTCGGAGCAAGAAAAGGAGAGAAAAATTAAGGAGTTAGGGGGGAATAAGCAGGAGATCCAGAGGTATAAAGGGCTGGGTGAGATGAGCCCTGAACAGCTATGGAGCACAACAATGAATCCCACCACCAGGACTTTGCTCCAAGTAAGGATAGAAGACGCTATAGCCGCAGACCAAGCATTCCATATGCTAATGGGCAACGAAGTCTTGCCTCGTAAGAACTTCATTCAAGCCCACGCTCAAAATGTCAGGAATCTGGATATCTAGAGGCCGTTTAGCAATCCTCCTGTAGGCTCTGAGCCCTTTCGCTTCCTGTCATTCTGAGGGATTAAAGCGACCGAAGAATCTTCTCTTCACTTTGTTCAGAGCTTCGGCTCACCAGGATAAACTCCGCAAAGCATCCCTCACCTAACCTCTCCCTTCAAGGGAGAGGAATAAGGTGAGGGTGACAAAATAAACGCTCTCTCTATTTAAGCGCCTCGCAGTCAACGATATAGCTTTTGCTCCGCTATATACTTCTCCACTTTGCCAGGCACTAAATAACGTATAGACAATCCTTGAGCCACACGCTGTCGGATCTCCGAAGAGCTGACACCAATTATAGGCGTATCAAGTTGAACGATATTACTAGTCACTCCAGGGACAGATGCTTCCAAAGATTTTAAATCTGGCAAGCTTAAACCCAACCTGGGAACAATTACTAAGCGACACATTTGTACTAGCTTAGCTGGCTCTTTCCATAAGTGAAGTCCAGCAAGGCTATCACTACCAAGAATGAAGAAGAAAGACTGTGCCTCCAACTGGCTCTGAAGGGCAGTCATAGTATCTATAGTATAAGAAGGGCCGGGGTGTTCTACTTCAAGAGTGCAAAGTTTAAAATAAGAATTACCAGCAATAGCCAGACGCACCATCTCTACTCTATGGCACGCCAGGGTAACAACATGGTCTACTTTGAGCCATGGCTGCCCGGCAGGCACAAAGAGAACTTTAGCTAAGCCTAGCTTTACCCTTGCTTCCTCAGCTATAACAAGATGCCCCACATGGATAGGGTCAAATGTGCCACCCAGAATACCTATATTCATCACTTTATATTAATATTAAAAATTACTCATATTACATTTCTTAATAATAGATTTATTAATAAGAGTAATAATAAGTGGGAGGACCTGCCGATTAAAGAAAAAAAAGACAGCCGGTTTACTCCAAAAATAAAGGCCAAAGTTTTAACAATTCAATTTTACCCCCGATGGCAGTTATTAACATTATTTTAATATTTCTCCTGGGAAGCTTTGCTTAAGTCAATTTTTCCTTTAATCCCTAAGATTTGATGATACAATTTAGAGTTAACGCTCATTTCCGTAGCTATTTTTTCATAACCATGAATGATTGTGGCATGGTTTCTATTGCCTAACCTCTTGCCAATTTCAGCGAAAGAACAATTACCTTCTTCCCGCATAAGGTACATTACAATTTGGCGTGCTAAAGCGGTCTTCCTATCTCTCCTTTTGCCAGTTAACTCCTCTACGGTAAGGTTGAAATAATCAGCTACCACTGGCATTATTACGTCTCTGCCTTGCTTATCAGCAGTGCTTGTTAATAAGCTGTTAACTGTTTGTAGAGTAAGTTCCATTCCAGTTAGCTTAGTTCGAGCGGTTAAATATATTAAAGCACCTTCAAGCTGGCGGACATTTTGCCTTATTTGTTTCGCTAAAAGCTGCAGCACTTCATCAGTGATTGGTATCATCGTTTCCTTTGCCTTAGCTCGTAGGATAGAGAGGCGCGACTCAAAGTCTGGTGACTGAATAGGGGTAACAAGACCCCATTCAAGACGTGATTTTAGCTTATTGCTAAGTAACGCCATGTCTTGAGGAGGTCGGTCAGCAGTAATGACGATTTGGCGATTATTGTTGTATAGCTCATTGAAGGCTTGTAAGAAGCATTGTTGGGTTTGTTTTTTGTCACTTATAAATTGGATATCATCAAACAGGAAGATGTGAACTGTCCTGAGTTTAGCGCGAAAATTTTCGACCTGCTCTTGTTTGATAGCCAGTACAAATTCATTGGTGAACTGTTCTGAGGTAGTATAAGCTACTTTTAGTCCGTTGCTTATTGCCCTATGCCCAATGGCATGTAGCAAATGTGTCTTACCTTGCCCGGTGCTGCTGTAGATGAAAAGAGGGTTGTAGCTGTGCCCTGGACTTTCGGCTACTTCTATTGTGGCGGCGAGAGCTAAGCGATTACAATCACCCACGATAAAATTATCAAAAGTGTATTTTGGATTGAACCTGTCTATTTTAGCTTTGGTGCTTATCCCGCCATCTGGTTGGTTGGCATAGGCTAAAGAACCATTCGTTAGTTGCTTTTGATTGTGAACGGCAAACTGAACATCAACATCCCCACCTATAATTTGGGCTAGGGTTTTTCTTACCAAGGAATGGAGGGATTTAGTTAACCATTCAGCGACAAAGGCGCTGGGAACTCCAACAACAAAAACATTTTCTTGGTAACTTATGCCCTGGCTATTTTTAAGCCAAGTAGCATAGTTTGCTTTGCTGACTTGAATTTGAAGTTCCCCTAGTGCCTTTTCCCAAATTTGTTTTGCCGACTCCAATTTACCCCCGCGCTGCTTCTCATTATTAGCCAAGAGGATAGCTGAAGAGAGAGTTGAGACAGAGTAGGATGGTAAGTATACAATGTTTAGGTTATCAGGCGGTCTTGGTTTTCTCTAGGGAGGTTTTGACATAACAAAAAAAATTAGGGAAAATGTCTCTGCCGTGGAAGTGGGCACAGTTTTTATGGGTACTCCACAGTTTGCTGTCCCCATACTGGGGTCTTTGCTCCGCAGTCCATATCAAGTGGTTGCTGTATATACTCAGCCTGACAAGCCAGCTGGTAGAAGGCAACGGCTTACTCCATCCCCGGTAAAAGAGCTGGCCATGGAGCATAAAATTCCCGTCATTCAGCCGAATACTCTTAAGTCAGCAGAAGTAGTACCGGATTTGGCTAGTTTTAAGCCAGAGCTAATTGTAGTTGCTGCCTTCGGCCAGATCCTTCCTCGGGAGGTATTGTCTCTGCCTAAATTTGGCTGCCTTAACATTCATCCTTCGCTACTGCCTCAGCATCGAGGTCCATCTCCAGTAGCTGCCTCTCTTCTCTGTGGAGATTTACTCACCGGCGTTACTATCATTCTAATGGACGAGGGCTTAGATAGCGGGCCGATCTTAGCCCGGGAAAAGGTGGGTATTGCTGCTACGGATACCACTGGCTCTCTTACAGCTAAACTAGCTCATGTGGGGGCTGGGCTTTTGATGGACACCCTACCTAAATGGCTTAAGGGTGAGCTTGAACCACAGCCGCAAGACGAGCCCCAGGCTACCTATAGCAGGCTGATAACCAGCAAGGATAGCGAGATAGATTGGCATCTCCCAGTAGTGGAGCTGTGGCAACGAATAAGGGCTTTCAATCCTTGGCCGGGCTGCTATACCTGGTGGCAAGGCAAGCGGCTCAAAATCCATAGTGCTGCTCTCGTTAGCAGGCTGGCAAGGGGCGAGGTAGGAAAGGTGATAGCTTTGCGACAGCCACCCAAAGTGGGGGTAGTGACTGGAGATGGCATTCTAGGGCTTTGTCAAGTTCAGTTAGAGGGAAGACATGAGATGTCAATTGCCGACTTTGTACGCGGGCAAAGGAATTTTATCGGCTCTATTCTAGGTTCAGACAGAAGGTAGTTTTTTGTTGTCTGTTAGATGCCAGCATTGTGGTAGGGAATCCGGCGTTATTTCCCAAGCATTAGGAGTGTGTCTCGATTGTATTCGGGGGGATTTTGCTGCCGTATTGCCTAGCATAGAGGAAACTCATAAAAAGGCTAGGAGCCTGTTTAACCTTCCCCCTCATCCTCCTAAAAGTGAAGTGGGTCCCCAATGCTGCATTTGTGTCAATGAATGCCGCTTGCCTCCGAACAGCAGAAGCTTTTGTGGACTACGCTACAATGAAGGAAATAAGCTCAAGGGCGCTACGGCAGATAAAGCCAATGTCAGTTGGTATTATGACCCCCTGCCCACTAACTGCGTGGCTGATTGGGTTTGCCCCGGGGGCACAGGAGCTGGCTATCCTGATTTTGCCTATCGCGCTGGTCCTGAATATGGTTACAAAAACCTGGCTGTTTTCTATCAAGCCTGTTCCTTTGATTGCTTATTTTGTCAAAATTGGCACTATCGCAGTCAGGCATTGAAGGAAGCTACTGTCACTGCTTCAATGCTAACTGACGCCGTTGATGGCCAAACTTCCTGCATTTGCTACTTTGGTGGTGACCCTACACCTCAATTACCTCATTCTATTCGTGTGGCTAGGCTAGCTTTGCAGAAGAAGCGAGGTAGGATTCTGCGCATCTGCTGGGAGACCAATGGTTCCATGCACCCTGCCTTATTAAGACAGGCAGCCGAGATTTCCCTAAATTCTGGTGGCTGTATTAAGTTTGACCTCAAAGCCTGGAATGAGGAGGTGCACATTGCCCTTTGTGGTGTAAGCAACAAGAGAACCCTGGGAAACTTTCAACTTCTAGCCGAATATACTAAGAAAAGGCCTTCGCCTCCCTTCTTAGTGGCCAGCACCTTATTAGTCCCAGGATACATAGACAAGCAAGAAGTTTCCCAAATTGCCCAATTTATTTCCTCCCTCAATCCAGACATCCCTTACTCCCTTCTTGCCTTTGCCCCTCAATTTATGATGAGGGATTTGCCCACTACCTCGAGGCGTCATGCAGAGGAGTGCCTGGCAGTGGCAAAAGCCCGGGGCCTAAAAAAGGTGAGGCTGGGCAATATTCATCTTCTAGGGGGAGACACAGTTGCTTGAGTTTGTTGAGTTTTTTCAGTTGTTTGAGATTATATAAAAGCTCCGTAGTGCGAGGCTTTAGCCCTGAGCATGGCGAAGGGGAAAGTAAATAAAAGATTAAAATGCAAAATGCAAAAAACTATGGAAATTCTAAATTCTAAGCTCTAAATCCTAAACAAATCCAAAATTCCAAATTCAAATACCAAAACTGATTTTGTTTTGAATTTTGGTCATTAGTGCTTTGAATTTATTTAGAATTTCGAATTTCGTGCTTGGGATTTATCATAATTGGCTATGGAGGCAGGAGATTTGCTGATTTGGTATCACTCCTAAAGGAGCATAACATTGTCTTTGTTGTCGATGTCCGTCGTTTCCCCAAAAGCACTATGCCTGGATGTTGAGAAGCCACCACAGCAGGTGTTACCATCTACCGTGATTGGGCGGGCCAAACGAATCCGGAGTTCGTTTATATGGCCGTTAGACGAAATTTGGGCTGGTTGGGCTGACTATATAGAGGGTGTGATTAAAATGACACAGTTTAGTTGGGAATTCCCTTATGCCTCTAGGCGTGTGCCCATTATGGCCCGTAATATTGTTGCCACATCCCAACCTTTAGCAGCCCAAGCCGGTTTAAGAATGCTGCAAAAAGGTGGTAATGCTGTGGACGCCGCTATTGTTGCTGCTATAGCTTTAACAGTAGTAGAGCCCACTATGAATGGAATAGGGGGCGATGCTTTCGCTATTGTTTGGGATGGGAACGAATTACATGGCCTCAATGCTTCAGGTCGGTCTCCTGCTGTTTGGGATTTTGAGCAGTTTTCTCAATTTAAATCTGTGCCTGTACTTGGATGGAATTCAGTAACCATTCCTGGTGCTGTATCATCTTGGGTAGAACTATCTGACCGGTTCGGACGTTCGCCTTTTGAGGACCTATTTGAACCAGCAATAGAATATGCTTATAACGGCTTTCTAGTTTCCCCGATAACCGCTGAAAGGTGGAGTTCTGCCCCCAAAACATATAAAGATTTTCCCGAATTTGCCGCTGCATTTTTACCAAATGGTAGAGCACCTAAGGTGGGAGAAAAATTTGAATTTAAAGCTCAAGCAAAGACCTTAGAACGGATTGCAGGAACAAAGGGCGAAGCTTTTTATCACGGAGATTTGGCAGATAAAATAGTTGCTCATGCCAAGGCTACTGGTGGTTTGATTACGAAAGAAGACTTAGCTGCCCATAAAGCTGATTGGGTTGAAACTATATCTATTAATTATCATGGATTTACTTTATGTGAAATCCCTCCCAATGGACAAGGCATAGCAGCATTGCTTATGTTGGGCATCCTTGAGCATCGGGATATTCAAGATTATCCTGTAGACTCTGCGGATAGCTTACACCTCCAAATTGAAGCTATGAAATTAGCGTTTGCAGATACATATCGCTATGTTTCCGACCCATCCAGCATGGACATAGATTATAAAGACTTATTGAACTCGGACTATTTATCCCAACGAGCGAAGCTGATTGACTTAGCAAAGGCTCAGAATCCAGGCTACGGCATCCCAGAGCGTGGGGACACCGTTTATCTAACCACAGCTGATGCTAATGGTATGATAGTTTCTTTTATCCAATCTAATTACCTTGATTTTGGATCAGGTATTGTAGTGCCGGATACGGGAATTAGTCTACAAAGTCGAGCAGCTTGTTTTAGTCTGGAGAGAGGTCATCCTAACCAAGTTGAAGGAGGGAAGCGGCCCTTCCATACAATCATTCCAGCGTTTGTGACTAAAGATGACCAGCCGTTAATGAGCTTTGGGGTAATGGGAGGAGCGATGCAACCACAAGGACATGCACAAATTATGATCCGAATGTTTGATTATCATCAAAACCCACAGGCAGCTTGTGATGCTCCCCGTTGGCAGGTATTTTCAAATATGGAAGTGGCTTTTGAGCCTGGTTTTAAACCAGAGGTTTTGGAAGATTTGAGTAAGCGAGGTCACAAAATTAAAAAAGTTGGAAAAGATTGGGGGTTTGGAGGGGCGCAGCTAATCTACAAGTTAGCCGATGGCTATTGTGCTGCTTCTGATCCCAGAAAAGACGGACAAGCAGTCGGTTTCTAGAATCATCATAACCAACTGATTCGCACAATCGTGGTTATGAGACAAAAACAAAACCGCTAGGAACAAAGACATAAAAGCAGTTAGCCAAAACTCCATCTAACGCAGGCATTGCGGCTCACTTCGTTCGCCCAAATGCTTCGCACTTTGCAAAGCCCGGGAACGTTAGGCATAAGCATAATTAGGTTAAGGGAGCTACAAGGTGAAAGGGAAAGTCTCCAATACTTACCTCGCCGGGGACTGTGTTGAGCCACGAACAATACGCGAAGCTATTGCCGACGGCTATCGCATTGGCTTGGAGAGAGACACAGTTGCTTGAGTTTGTTGAGTTTTTTGAGGTTATATGCAACTCCGTAGTGCGAGGCTTTAGCCTCGTGCAAATAGAACAGGCCACGGATAATCGAAGTAGCTACATGCAGTTCTAACCCTACAGTCCTATTTTATCAGCCACTTCCCGCATCCCCATGATAGTGTCGGTGACCAGCTCTCTTACCTCCACCCCTAACATCGCAGCTCCCTTTTCGATCACCGAGCGGTTCACGCCAGCAGCAAAAGACTTATCCTTCCATTTCTTCATCACCGACTTTGCCTCTAGGTCTGCCACGCTCTTTGATGGGCGGATTATGGCTACCGCCGTGATAAGCCCTGTTAGCTCGTCAACGGCATACAGTGTCTTCTCCATGTTGGTTTGCGGCGCAACGTCATTAAATATACCCCAGCCATGGGAGACAACTGCACGTATGTGCTCCTCTGGCCAACCTTGCCCCTCTAGTATTTCTCGTGATTTTTGGCAATGCTGCTCCGGAAAGCGTTCGTAGTCCAGATCATGTATTAGTCCAATGATCCCCCACTTCTCCTCATCTTCGCCCAGCTTCTGTGCTATGTAGCGCATCACTCCCTCAACGGAATAAGCGTGCTTCAGCAGGCTCTCACTCTTGTTAAATTCCTTGAGAAGTGACAATGCTTCATCGTATGTCGGTGTGTGTTCTTGCATTTTATTGCCTCCTTACTTATTTTTTTCATGCTTAGGTCTGTAAATCCTTGTCTTTATCTAGGTGCTCTCCGAGCGCCAACCAATTAGGACTTTGCCACCTTATTGGTTTAAGACTATAGACTGCCGGGTTGGAAGTAGCAAGGGGGAGTCTCTTCCAATACAAGATGAGCCTGGAGGGGGTATCGATTTCTAACACAAGGTGAGCCTGAAGCAGGCAGGCAACTC
>PCSL01000060.1:15461-15603 GCA_002772325.1 Chloroflexi bacterium CG23_combo_of_CG06-09_8_20_14_all_45_10 | reverse complement strand
AGGGAGACCTTGTTCAAACTTCTGAAAAATTGTGGGGTGCAGCATCATTGGCGATTAAGATGACAGCAGCTAAAAGAGGTTTGAAAATGGAAAAACACGGTAGTTTGTGGGAATTTGTGAGCAAACTTTCGGATGAGAGTGG
>PCSL01000060.1:13264-15453 GCA_002772325.1 Chloroflexi bacterium CG23_combo_of_CG06-09_8_20_14_all_45_10 | reverse complement strand
ACTTCATTAGACTCTTTTACACCGCAAACGCTTTGCATCGAAACTTTTACGAGAATCAGATGAACCAAAAGGCTTTGGAAATTGCCAGTAAAGATATTGAGCAGCTAATCGCTAAATTGAAAGATATCTCGCAGTAAAGGGCAAGCCAGGAACATGCCAGAAGCAAAATGTCCCAAATGTGGTTATCACTGTTACGGCTGGGCATTGCTTAACCCAGAGCAGCAGACTTGCCCAAAATGTGGCACCAGGCTAGAAATTGACCTGGGGAAAGGGAGAAAGACCAATCCGCCGGACTCGCCAGGATCCTAAGCCCTGCTAACATTTTGCAAACATTTTGCTAACAAACTTCTCAGCACCCCCTAGCACTGGACGCTACCCCAAATACAAAATGAGTCTAATCCTCAAACCATATAGCACGTCTTGCTATTTGGGAGCATCGGGTAGTATAGTTCGCTTGTGACTCTTAATCAGCAGGTTCAGGGTTCGACCCCCTGGCGGCTCACATTAAATATGAAATTAACCTCAACCTTTCCTCAGTAGTTTGCAAATCAAGCGCAACTATAGTTTGGGGTCATATCTGGAGGACAGGATGTGGAGGATAATGCCATACGGTGGCATATATTGAAAGGAGAACTCCCTAGCTCTTGTCCTAACTAGCGGATTGCCAAGTGGCAACCAAAATGATATGGATTAAGTGGGTTAGAAGGGAGACACAATTATGAAAAAAACCATTGTAATTTCTGTTTTAGGAGCTTTGCTGGTAATAGGAGGTGTATTTGGTGCTATCCAACATACCAATGCTAAGAATATTAAGCAGGAGTTACAGCAAATCCAGGCTTCATACACAGAATTAAGCTACAAATATGAGCAATTGCATTCAAAATATGACTACCTAGGCCAACAAGGTGATTACCTAAGCCAACAGTACAAAGATTTGGAGCATCAATATGTGGCTTTGGAGTATCAGTATCAAGTCATGAGTAAAAGGGGAGCGGAAGAGGAGGATGTTATAGCAGACCTCCAATGGCAAATAGCGTATTGGAAAGATGCTTACAAAACAAAACCGGGACCAGGGTGGACCCTCAGAGAATTCCGAAGCGAAGAAGAACTAGTACTTTGGCTTTCGCAGGACGATACTGATAGTAATAGGTATATTCCTAATCAGTTTGATTGCGAGGATTTTGCCCGCATGTTGCAGTCATACGCTTATAATGACGGCTATGTGATGTCCGTAACTCTAGTTGCTGGGGACAATGAGTATCATCTTATGAATAGTTGTCTCATCGGTAATAAATTTTATTATATCGATCCTCAAACTGACAGATTTTGGTTCTGGGGCTATTTTGATTAAGCCATCTTTTGAGACGATCAGAGTTCAGCGGGTGTAGATAAAGCTGTAAGCTGGTGTGGTAGATATAATCACAATGATTAAACAAAACGTTCAAAAAATACTGGTTGAATTGCCAAACGGTATTGAATTGGTAGCAGCAGCAAAAACAAGGACTCCCGAGGAGATTCTGCAGGCGGTTCAGGCTGGGGTGAAAATCATAGGAGCGAATTATGTTCAAGAAGCAAGAAGAGCGTATGAAGTAGTGGGGGAGAAAGCAGAATGGCATTTCATCGGCACTTTGCAGAAGCATAATGTAAGAAGAAAAATGGTGGAAATGTTCGATATGATAGAAACCGTTGATTCTTTGGAAATAGCAAAGGAAATTGATAGGAGATGTGCTCAAATTGGCAAAGTAATGCCGATATTGGTTGAGATAAATAGCGGTCGAGAAGAACAAAAATCAGGGGTATTGCCGGAGGACGCAGAGCAATTAGTAAGAGATGTCTCAAACCTCAGGAACATCAAAGTAATGGGACTTATGACTATGGGGCCTCGTCTTGGAAACCCTGAAGATGCCAGACCTTATTTTGTGGAGACAAGAAAGATATTTGAAAGGATTAAGGGGCTTGATTTACCCAATGTAGAGATGAAATATCTTTCCATGGGGATGACAACCTCCTATAAAATTGCCATAGAGGAAGGTGCCAATATAGTCAGAATAGGAACTAAGATATTTGGAGAAAGAGATTACGGAAATTCATAAGCTACAATTGGATTACCAATCCGGCTCCACATTCTAAAGTTTTATCCTTAAATAGCTCTCTTATCTCTCTTTTATATTGGGTGCAATGACAGGGGT
>PCSL01000060.1:13025-13253 GCA_002772325.1 Chloroflexi bacterium CG23_combo_of_CG06-09_8_20_14_all_45_10 | reverse complement strand
AGTTCATCTAAAGCCTTGAAATCACGAAATCCATGAAACCCGCCGACAATTCCATAGAGTTTCCCAAGCTTTGAGGCAGCCTTCAGGATATTTCGCACTCCTGGGTGAGCGCAGCCTGTTACCACGAATATTCCTTGTTACTTAAAGGAATTCTTTTACCGGCTGATTCAACTCTCTTATATAGCAAACGGGGTATTTGGTATATCATTAGTAGGGAAACGATGAGAA
>PCSL01000060.1:12841-13010 GCA_002772325.1 Chloroflexi bacterium CG23_combo_of_CG06-09_8_20_14_all_45_10 | reverse complement strand
GGGCAAGATGAGCATTGCTTCTAAAGTTCAGTTCCTTCGGGAGAAAGTTGTAACTCGCAAGTCTTTCCAAACATCAGTTTTTATTTTTGTTCTTGCTTTATCCGCAGCGATTTTTTTCCTTGCCCGCTCTTATCTGGATTTGGAGAAACTTCTGGCTTATGGCTATCTC
>PCSL01000060.1:11719-12793 GCA_002772325.1 Chloroflexi bacterium CG23_combo_of_CG06-09_8_20_14_all_45_10 | reverse complement strand
CCCTGGGAAGCAGTCATAATAGGGGCAGGAGCTGCTTTAGATCCCTTAACTTTAGAACCGTTATTCAATCCCTTATTGCTTGGAGTGGTAGCTACTGTAGGTGCTACTTTAGGGGAACTGAGCAGCTACTTTGTTGGCTATTTGGGGAGAAAGATAATCCTCGATAAATATTCAGAAAAATATAACAAGGCTGAATTCTGGCTGAAGAGGTATGGGAGCTTTGCCATCTTCCTTTTTGCCTTGTTGCCGGTACTTATTTTTGACCTCATTGGGATTATTGCCGGCTCAGCTAAGTTTCCTTTGTGGAAGTTTATCCTTGCCTGTTTTGCCGGCCGGCTGATTAGGTGCCTTGTTGAGGCTTACTTGGGATATAGGGCATTTAGCTTCTTGCCCCAGCTATGGTGATTCAGAGTTTTGGTTTAAGTTACTTCTTCTCTATGTAGTCCTCTCGGGGGGAGCGAAAAGTCGTTTGCCATATGCTGGAGCATCTTTCAATAATCCCCAAAGTGAGCGGTCGCTATAAGACCTTATGGCTACATAACAGCCACCACATTGGTTAGTTCGTGAGAAGCCTTCTATCATTTCTTTTTGACTGGAATATTTGTTGCGATGTAATGAGCATGGGACTAAGCTTCCATCGGGCATTATGACAAAGAATCTTATACCAGCCTTACAATTTGGCAGGTAGCCTTGTTCAAAGAACTTCAGGGTATCTAAAAGTACAGCTTTAGAGTTGGTTATATGATTGCCATGCCTCTTTAATTCTATCAGCGCATAAATAGTTTTACGCAAAAGCTCTAAATCCTTCTCATCATTGATGGAGTAAGCCTTGTCACCTGTTCGTAATGAAGTATAGGCACTATACGATATGAATACATCCCAATTCATGGCTTTTTGGGCTAAAGGCAATATATCTTTCAGGTTGGCTTTCGTTATGGCGGTGTTCAAAATAATATCCCGGTGGCTAAACCTTGCTAACTTCGGAATTGTTCGCTCCAGACGTTTATACAAACCTGGTCGCCGTCGGAATTCATCATGTCGTTCATCAGGGAAATCAAGCGATACTGAAAGCTG
>PCSL01000060.1:10395-11645 GCA_002772325.1 Chloroflexi bacterium CG23_combo_of_CG06-09_8_20_14_all_45_10 | reverse complement strand
AGGGTACCCCTTTAGATTGTTTGATAGCCTTGACTACATCTACTATATCTTTACGCAGAAGTGGTTCGCCGCCGGAGATTTGCACCACGGGTGGATTTAGGAGTCTGGTTAACCTAGCATAATCATCTGGTTTAATCTGCTTTTCGTCTTTTATTATGCCGCCAAGGTCACAGTGTCGACAGTTGCAATTACAGGAAAGTGTCACCTCGAAAGAGAGAACTAAGGGGCGATTAGTTATATAATTACATATTCCCCTCTGGATAAGCTTAACTGCATCTAATGGGGGAAAATTTGTCATTCCAAATTGCTTAATGGCTTGTTGGGATATTTATACCAGATTGCTAGAGGGTTTGTCTATGTTTTTCAACGATGTGGACTTTTTGAAGTCTGGATTCAGGGTTTTGGCGCAAGGGACATAATGTTAAAATAAGTGTATGCCAGCGAACTTACCGCCACAATACTTTGAAGCCGAGAAAAAGTATAGATTAGCTAAGGACCCAGAGGAAAAAATTGAGGCTTTGCAACTTATGCTTGCTATTATGCCCAAACATAAGGGCACTGATAAGCTCCACGCAGAGCTAAGGCGGAAGATTGCCAGGTTATCACAGGAAGCGGAAAAAAAATATGCCACAGCCAGGAGAGGCGGCTTTTATATTCGAAGGGAAGGAGCAGGGCAAGTAATACTAGTTGGTCCAACCAATGTGGGTAAATCACAGCTATTGGCAGCAGTTACCGAAGCATCTCCTGAGATAGCGGCATATCCCTTTACCACCCAAACTCCCATCCCAGGAATGATGAAGTTTGAGAATATCCAGATTCAACTGGTTGACACGCCACCTATAGGGCATAGAAATGCGCGAACATTGCTAGCTAACACCCTTAGGGGAGCTGACCTTATTGCTATTGTGGTAGACCTCAGTATTGAGTCGGTAAGCCAGGTGGAGAATAGTCTTCAGGAGCTAAAAGAGGCCAGAATAGAGCCCGTGACAGATAATGTTAAAGAAGCAACTCTAGGGAGCTATCAAAAGAAAATTTTGCTCATTGGCAATAAGTATGATATGGAAGGTTCGACCGGCAACTGGAAAAGGTTAGATTCGCAGTATGGCACATTATTTCCTATGATTTCGGTCTCTGCCAGGGAAGGAATTGGCTTAGAGAAATTGAAGGAAGCAATTTACCAAGCTCTGGGCATTTTCCGAGTTTATACCAAAACCCCGGGAGGCAAGGCTGACTTAACCGAGCCTGTGATT
>PCSL01000060.1:1746-10270 GCA_002772325.1 Chloroflexi bacterium CG23_combo_of_CG06-09_8_20_14_all_45_10 | reverse complement strand
TATGCTTCAGGATGGTGACATAGTTGAGTTCCATGTATAGCCGGCCCCTTTGTCCTTGGTACCACGGCGAGGCAAAATTCACGTTGCAGTTTGCCACAACTTTTCCGCTAAATCTTCGATATAAGCCTTATTTTCGAGTTTTAGTCTCCACTCTTGTGGAATGGCCTCTATGCCCAGGTAGGCTCCTGAGATAGCCCCAGCCATGGAAGCTATGGTATCAGTATCGCCGCCCAAGCTTATGGCATAAATCACTGAATCCTTATAGGATTTCGGCTGCTTTAGGAAGCAATAGATAGCAGTTGGCACTGAGTTTAACGCCTCTATACCATTTCCCAGCACAGCAACCACCCTTGCCCTATCTTGCTCGCCCAGTAGCTCTTTCGTGTTGGCTATCTTTTCCTTATATAACTGGGTTTGGGCAAAGTTCTGGAGTTTTAGAAGAAAAGCTTCCCGATCAATCTCTTCACCCGAGGGAGTATTCAGGGCTAAGGCTACAGCGTAAGCTTGGAGGGCTGCTCCTTCCTTGCCTAATTCGTGAGAATGGGTAATAGAACTTGATTTGTAAGCAATCTCCCTCAGCTTGGCTGGGTTATTAGAATATAGGAGTCCTACTGGTGCCACTCTCATCGCTGACCCGTTTCCAAATGAGCCACCTCTATAAATTTTGCTTGCGGCACTATCCCATGGCTCACCACTCTTTATCACCCTGAAAACCCTGGGAGGCCCTGGTCCATAGCCACGCCATGGCTCAGTTTCATAGTTTTTGATAAAAGTTTGGGCCATATGCTCTCCATCAAAGCCTCTGCTTTGTATCAGCGATTCCACCACACCGATTGTCATGTGAGTGTCATCGGTATAGGCTAGCTCTTCCACCCTCTCAGCTAAGGACGCAATATCTTCTTTTTCAGCTATCCTCCTTCCTTCTCGCCAAGCGCCAAGCCCATCACCTATGGCTGCTCCTATCAAGCATCCCAAGAATTTCGATTTTAGTCTTCCTTTATGCATCTCCCTAAATCATAGTGTTCCGCATAATATCTTATAAAATCCCTCTCATGTAATGAATTTTTTCTTCCTTACAAGAAAGGGTAGGTGAGGGTAAACTCCCCCTCTCTCTATCTCCCTCCTCTAGCGGGAGGGAGAACCACAAGGAGGTTTTGCAGTTAAAACTTTATTTTCTGCATCGGGCAAGCTTGATTAATTTGCAAATTTTACCATTAACATATATACTTACCCTAGTGGTTATAAGTGCAGGTTACCGATTTTCTGAAAAAAATTCCTTTAGTTCCATTTACAGATATTGGATGACCGAGACTCTAGCCAAATATTATTAAGAAAGGAGGTCATCCAATGGGGTTTACAGACAAAACGCTGCAATGTTCTGACTGTGGCGCCGCATTTACCTTTACTGCTGAGGAGCAGGAGTTCTATGCTGCTAAGGGATATACTAATGAGCCCAAGCGTTGTCCTGCCTGCCGTGAGGCAAGGAGAAACCAGCGCGGAAGCTTTGGTGGCGATAGACTGAGGCGGCAAATGTATCATGCAGTATGCGCTGAGTGTGGTAAGGAATGTGAGGTACCCTTCGAGCCTCGAGAAGGCAGGCCGGTATATTGTAGTGAGTGTTACAACAAAGTTAAATTGGGCAGTCGGCAATAGTTTGGTTGTGTATGGATTCAGGGGAGCTGGAACCAAGTTCAGTCCCCCTGAAGCATAAAACTATAAAACGGAAAGGGAGGTTAATATTATGAATATATATGTAGGTAATTTGTCACCCGAGGTTACTGAAGAGGAGTTACGCCAGGCTTTTGAGGCTTTTGGGCAAGTTACATCGGTAAACATCATCAAAGATAGGTATACTGGCCAACCCAGGGGATTTGGCTTTGTTGAGATGCCAGTAGATACCGAGGCTCAGGCAGCGATTGACGGCCTCAGCGAGACACCATTAAAGGAGCAGAAGCTTACTGTTAGCAAGGCGCGTCCTCGCACTGAACGCGGAGGCGGTGGTGGGTCCTATGGTGGGGGAGGGCGTCGAAGATATTGAGTCTTGTTTATTCGGCAAGCTAGCCTAATATCCTACAGATCACAGTCTTGGCAATAGTGGTCTGGAATTCTAGGCTGAGGAAAGGAATTTTGTTTTTCTCCGCTGCCTCGGCGGCAAGGTTTTGTGCTATTTTGTCCAGGTTACCTGTTTTTTGGTATTGCTCCATAATATAGTCCTTAAACTTTTCTGTCAGTTCTAGGCCTTGCTGGAGGATACTTTTTGCTTGGTCAGCGATAAAAACACCATGATGGTCAAAGGCACATATCTCTACCTCATAAGCCGCCAGCTTCCTTAGCGATTCCATATATAAGGAGTAGTCGTATTGGGCTGAAGGGTAAGAAAGCGCCGTTCCATCGTCTGTGGGGAAAGGAGCTGAATCTGAAGGGAATATGGCTTTTAACTTTGGCACATATATCGCCATAGAGCACCTTGTATGTCCTGGTGCCTCAATAAAGTGTGTTTCGATTCCATCACCAAGGTCTATAATGTCGCCTTCTGTCACCACTCGGTCAACCCGGATTCCATCAAATTGCAAATTCAATTTTTCATCCTCACTTTCGAGTCCTAATTTCTCAATCATTTCTTTATTGGCATTGGCAATGGAGTTCACCACCTTTTCCTTGGAAAACACTTCTTTGGAGTATGCTGAGGCAGCTATCTGCCCCCAAGGGAATTTCCTCTTCAAATAGGGCACAGCGCCACAATGGTCGAAGTGGGAATGAGGGATGACTAAATACTTAATCTTTTTGAGGTCGAAATCCATCCCTGAGAATTGTCTCTCGAGGGAAGGGGCTATATAGCTCATTCCACCTCCGATAATCATAGCCTCTTTGCCTTTAAGCAGATACAAGCAGTTTTCGTGTGTTCCCAGGAAATCTAGGCTATCAGTGATTTTGCCAGGTTCTCCAATCCACATAGCAAATTCCTCGTGGCATAGTCAACCTACAACATGTCTTTTCAGACACTGATTTTAGCATGTTGTCTAGCAACCCCGCGTGTCATTCTGAGGGAGCAAAGCGGCCGAAGAATCCCGCTCAGGATAGACTCCGTGGGGCGAATCTAGAACTTCGCTACCACTCAGAGTGACAGAATAAACAATCTGATTTTAGCATCACAAGGGGAAATACATAAGATGACACAAATGAGGGCCTGCTATTTGAGGTTGGTTGAAGGTACAATTGAGTCAGAAAAAGATATAAGTGGAGCGAATGATTCCTCTGTAAGTGCTATAATTGTGATTACTTGGACAACTGCACCCAACGAGTAGTTCAGCTAGGTAGCTTTGGAGAGGGCAATTGAAAGGAGGTTACGCAAATGTGCAAGTCAGAAAGCAGAAAGGGATGTGAGCACCCAGAAAGGCTAAAAGGCAAACCAGAGGAATGCAGTCCTGAACAAATCAGAGAATGCCACGGGAACATCAAAGAGCACCCTTGTGTAAAAGAGAAGTAGTCCAGGTAGGCGGATTTGGAGAGAAGATGACCAGCGTATATGACAAAGATACAGGAGAAGAGCTGATAAGCCCACGAAGCTTTCCAAAACTCTATGACAAAGTGACGCGCTTACATAAAGATTATCTCAGAACGTTAGGAGCGCTTCCTAGGTCATGGCATAATTACCATGAGTGGACAAGCCAGTGCCAAGCGATGGGTGTAAAGACACATCATGGAACTCCACCTGAACGCCTTTCACCAACGATGATTTATGGCGTATTTGAGTGCCGGGGATACATTGAGGTTCGGAAAGAGGAGAAGACTAACTTAAATCTATACCGCCTGACTGACAAAGGAAAGGGTTATCTTGACGGTCTTCTCTCCCAGGATTAGAATAAAAGCCAGCCAGTGGATTCGGAAAGGAGGAAAGACATGTTGTTCATAACACTTTTATCCCCGAAGGGAAAGGGAAGAGAAGCCATCAGTTATCTGAAAGAGCTTAAGGCTCCACAAGGCATCACAATCCACAATGTTTATCTCACTTTCGGGCGCTATGATGGAGTAATTGTTTTCGAGGCACTTGACATAAAGACAGCGATGAACTTCGTGTTAGAGACAGGTTTTACGACCGATTATACTGTGGAGACCTTAACTGCCATTCCAGCCAAAGAACTGTAGGCCCTGCTTTGCTTAATTCTCAAAAAGATTGCTAAAGCCCAGCCGGTGGATTTGGAAAAGGCAGCGGGAAAAGCAAATGGGCTCCCTGCTTAGGTTTGGCTAGAAGGTAGTACAAATGTGGCGATGGATTAGTGTGGGGTTAATTGTAGTCTTAATTGGTGGCGGTGTCTTTTGCGGAATAAAAATAGCTGAATTATCTAATAGGCTGGATGAGTTTGAATCATATAGTGCCACACTCCAGTCAAATTACGACAGGCTTCAAGGAAACATGACCGAACTTCAAGCTGAATATGACTGGCTTAAAGGTGAATACGACAAGCTTCAAGCTGAGAATGAAAGGCAGCGGGTGCTTCTACAGGAATATGAAAAGGTACCCCAAGATTACTATTCTATCAGAACCTTTCCAAATCGCCCCAATACCTATAGTGAGCTATGTCGGTTTCTACAATTAGAGGCTGTACTACCTAGAGATTGCGAACCCAGTGTCTTTGATTGCGGTGAGTCATCTGCATATCTCGAATGGGCTTTAGAGAATGCTGGCTTTGATGCTTATATTGCGGTGGGTCGCATACCTTGGTACCCAGAGCCAAGGGCTGGCTACCATGTTTGGGTCATTGTTTATACAAATGATGGATATGAAGTAGCTATCGAATCAACGGCATTAACTGGTGAATATAAGGCCTCGCAACTTTCTACGCTTACGGCACCTGGCATTATAGCTTGGAACGACCCGCTTGTTTTTGGTTGGCGAAACTACTACGAAGGTTACAACCATCTTTTCGAGAACATTTACCAAGCTATCCGCTATGCCGGCACCGCTCAGGAATGGAACTGGTGGCTAGGCTATTGGGGTTTTAGATAAGTCGTTTACTTATTAAATCAGACTTTTCTCCCTCAAGAGCCAAATCCCTTCTCAAAAGTTACTCCTTTATAGCCCGCATACCACTAGATATGATTTAGACCTTCCGTAGTTACTAGGTTTTAGATATGGCTTCCAGATTAGGATAAAGCTTCGGACCACCCTCGAATTTTAGGGAGCGGGTCTATCTCAGCACCATGTCAAAGCTCTCCCAGCTGCCAAGTCTCATAATGTGCGCAACATCTGAGCGAGATGATGTGGGTTAGAGGCAAATGCCCTTCTAAAGGTACGAGGGTTGCATTTGAGTCCTGATGGTTTGAGGCAAGTTTGATAAAATGTTATTGTATTATGTGATTTTGTATCTGGGGAAGTGTCGGAATTGGCAGACGAGCATGACTTAGGATCATGTGCCGCAAGGCGTGGGGGTTCGAGTCCCCCCTTCCCCACCATATGGTAATAATATTACCTCTAAAAGCTAGCAGGTTATGGGTGATATGGTGTCAATATTACCTTTAATTTTACTTAATCTGCGTAGTGCCTTGCAATTCATTTCCTCAGCTTGTATAAGTGGGAATTAAGCCCTTTCATTTTTCTAACCTCTGCTGTAATATTTGATTAATAACGCAAGGCTTAGAGGCAGCTAGCGGAGTTGGAGAGGAGGTTAATGTGAATTATTGGATACTTCAATCGAATCCAGAATATTTTCGCATCCTAGATTGGCTCCGAGATTTTACTTGGCTTGGAGACAAACCCTTGCTTGACTGCTGGCATATTAGCCGGTTTAAAGAAGAAGTAAGTCCTGGAGATACTGTATTCATATGGAAAAGCAAAGGCAGGTCAGATATTCGAGGCATCTACGCCAAAGGAAAGGTGGAACCTCTGCCAGAGAAATTTCCTCTTGAGGATAGAGAGGCGGATTATTTCATAGGTGAAAAAGGGCAAGCTGAGATGGAGCGCCTGAAGAAACTGAAGCAACTCGCGGTAAGGTACACCATCCTGTGTCTAGATAAGCCTTTGCTATCAGACGCCATAGAGGAAGTACCTGAACTACGAGGCTTAACTATCCTCAAAATAGGTCAGTGGCGCCCAGGGATTCATAGAGTAGCGCCAGGGCAAGGCAGAATTATTGAATCTCTTTTCTGCATAGCCTAGCAACCGATTTTCAGTGGCCACAGAGGGTAGAGGCATTGTGTAAGTATTGTGACCAGAGAAACACAACATGAGAAAAGCTAAGCTTATTATTCCGACATTGTTATTTCCAATACTACTTTTGTTAGTTGTAATGGCAGCAGTATACAGTTCTGAGCCAAAATCCATGGGGCCCATCATAATGACACAAATAGCCTGCCTAGCTGAATCCTCTGACAAAATAACCATAGTTCTAGAGCCTACTAGCGAAGCCATTGCCGATGAAATCTATAATGTTGAAGTCAAAAGGGGTGATATTATTAGAGCCACATCTTCTGTGTCGTGGACACAAAAAGAACTGCAAGCTAGACAGGCAAAAGCATTTCGATTTCCAACTACTCCTGCTGAATTCCAATTCTACGCAATGGATAGAAACCAAATGGGATATGTTTGGAAAAACCTTAGCAAGGAGTTCACGGTAGTAACATACACAGGAACTTCCTCACAAATAATAGAATATGTTCCGGCTCCTCCTTCGTCTTTCAATTGGTGGTTTGTATGGATTCCATTAGTGGGAATCGTCTTGTTTGTGGTGTATCTACGTATTCTAGTATCCTACCGAAAGGAAGGCATAGCTACTCGTTGTCCCAAATGTAATAAATGGTGGGCACAGGTGGACGACGGTTCAGAGGTTATTAGTGCAGGACATTATCAGGGTTACGAGAGAGAATATGTAACCGATACCCATTACGATAAAGATAGGCAAGAAACCGGGACAACAGACAGAGCCGTACTAATACCTACTACTCACTATTATAGTATCAGCAGGTATTCTTATCACTGTAAATTTTGCGGACATAAATGGACAGCAGAAAGATAATGTGGGATAGTCTAGACTTCATCAATTAGGTAAAGGCACATGTCAATAGCTTCGCTCATGCGAGATTAGCAACTCCTGCAAGGCAGGAATCAAGTTTTTCTTCTCAAATAGGAGTTCGGGAACTGTCCCCCAAGGCCCACCAAAAGTTTGAATCTGCCAACTAATTTCAGCCGATCTCGGGACCCAAGAAATATTTAGTCCTTAGGTAGCAGAGAATTTTTCTTTAGTGAGCCAAGTAAACAAGAGCCTGCGAGATAGTATTGCCAGTTTGCTAAGCTACAGCTTCCGCTCGTTTTTCATTCTGTATTGTCACTATGGGATTTGGGTTCTCCTTAGGTATAGGGAATCCCTTTTCTCTCAGAAGATTGACGTGTTCCAGCATTCCCCATTTAGCCTTGTAGAGGCAGTCCTCTACTGAATGCCCAATACCCGTAAATCCCTCCAACTCGGGAGAATAAAACCCAAAAAACTCCGGATCATCCGTAGCTTCTATAACTAGAGAGTACTTTAAATCGATCATCTTATATATTCCTCTAGGCTGATTTAGCCTAGGCTGTTATGCATATTCAATATATTATTAAGGATATTGTATCATATATAAGGGTAGGCAATGCGTATTGTTGTGATAGGGCAAGCAGCCTTTGGCCAGAAAGTTCTCGAGGCATTGACTGGAAGGGGTGAGGAGGTTGTCGGGGTTTATACCTCTCCCGATATTCCTGGAAAGACAAATCCGCTTAAAGAATTGGCAGTTCAATTAGGTATACCAACCTTTCAGCCAAGAGAAATGCGAGCCCCAGAGGTTTATGCTGAGTATATTAAGCTTAAGCTGGACCTGAATGTTATGGCTTATGTAACCAGTATCATACCTGAGAGTATCTTAAACTACCCTAAGTTGGGAACAATCCAATACCATCCCTCCTTACTTCCGAAGCATCGAGGTGGTAGTGCCATTAACTGGGCTATCATCAATGGCGAGACTAAGACAGGCATTACCATTTTCTGGCCTGACAGAGGTATAGATACCGGCCCTATCCTGTTGCAGAAGGAGGTAGAAATTTCTCCTGATGATACTGTAGGCTCGCTTTACTTTGATAAGCTCTTCCCGTTGGGAATAGAGGCATTAGTGGAGAGCATCGAGTTGATTAAAAAGGGAATAGCTCCACGAATCCCTCAAGATGAATCACAAGCTAGTTACGAAGGGCTATGTACTGAGAAAGACGCTGTTATTAACTGGCTTCAGCCGGTAACCAAAGTCTATAATCTGATTCGGGGCACTAATCCTCAGCCAGGGGCAATAACCCATTTTCGGGGTAAGCGGCTCAAACTTTTTGACTCAGAACTAGTTGCGGGCGACTTGGGTGGGTTCCCTGGCCAGGTTATTAATATTACTAAACAGGGATTTACAGTAGCTGCCATGAATGGGGCCGTCCTTATTAAACGTGTGCAGGTGGAAGGCGCTCCTAAGATAGCCGGTGCAGAATTTGCCGAGCAGGTGGATTTGAAAGTAGGGG
>PCSL01000060.1:1526-1710 GCA_002772325.1 Chloroflexi bacterium CG23_combo_of_CG06-09_8_20_14_all_45_10 | reverse complement strand
GTGAAGGAGACGGCATATCTTTCAAGAAAGTATATAATGCAGAATAGTTTCTCGAGGAAAGCCAGTGAATCTAACGGCATTTCTACGGCAAAACAAAGTTGAATTTGAATTTGTGGAGAAAAAGTCTACTCACCATGCCTTGGAAGCGTCCAGGGCTACTGACATACCTCTAGGTAAGATTGTA
>PCSL01000060.1:0-1520 GCA_002772325.1 Chloroflexi bacterium CG23_combo_of_CG06-09_8_20_14_all_45_10 | reverse complement strand
CTTGTTTTTGTTAACCAGGATTCAAAGCCATTAATAGCTATCGTTAGGGCTGATTGCAGTGTGAGCAGACACAAGCTTGAATCCTGCTCTCACTCAAAATCAGTAAAGCTTGCTTCAGACGAGACCGCGGAAAAGGTTACTGGCTATCCCACTGGAGGCATACCCCCGGTGGGGCATAAGAAGAGACTGCCTGTATATCTGGATGAGCAGGTTTTAAGCAGTGAGTATGCCTGGTGTGGTGGTGGGGCGAGAACAAGATTAGTCAAGCTGAAGGTGCAGGACATCACAAGGTTAGTTGCCCCACAAATATGTGATATATCAGCTTAGCTTATGGAGTGCTGACCTGATCAGTCGCCACCGTAGAATCCAAAGTGAATGAGCCCTCGTCCATTTTTCACTGCTGTCGCTCCCAACGCTTCAGCAACATAAAATTCATCACACTGGAATTGGGATAGAATCATTTTTTTAAGCTGTTCGGCTTGGTCGGGGACATTGGTGTGCACTATGGCAGCATATAATTTCTTGTCTCTGACTCTTTCCTTGGCTATGTCAACCATCTTGTTCATTATCTGTGTTTTAGTTTTAGCTCTGGCTACGGGCTTTGTTATCCCTTCGGTAGAGGCATCGACCCTCAAAATTGCTCTGAAAGTGCTTTTTGATTCAGCTTCAGCCCACGAACCAGCCTCATATACTAGCCCTCCCTTATCCAGGTAGAAAAGGGTGTCTCGCATTGAGAGGTCGTTTACTCGGAGTATCATGTCGTTAGCGACTTCAGTTACCTCTTGGAGACTTTTGCCTTGTGCTGCTGCCCTAGCCGCCTGAAGAACAATAAGTAGCTGAGCGCCGGCAACAGTGCGGCAATCAACCACTTCAATAATAGTTTTAAGCAGTTTTTCACGAGCCATTTCTCTAGCCTGTACGGCTGCCCCATATGTTGTGCTATAAGCTGAAGTCAGAGTGATAACCAGGATAGCCTCTGCCCTCTGGCTCATCTCCTGATAGGCTTGCAAGAATTGCCCTGTGGTAGCACCTGAAGTTGTCGGCAAGTTTTCTTTTCCTTCAAGCCGGGCATAGAGCATTCCCATATCTATTTCTGTGTCAGGATAATCCTTACCATCCATGATGACGTGGGCTGGCACTATTCCGATGCCATATTCTTGTGCCATTTCCGGCGATATAGCGGCAATGGAGTCAGTTATAACAGCTACTTTATTCATATTGACCTCCTTAGTAGTGACAATATGATACTTAATTGAGTGAAGTATTGCACTATAGTAATTGAATACCATGATTATAAAATGGGTGTGCGTGCAGAATGTAATTGTAACTTTGAAGAGGGAAACGGTATTGACAAGAGCATAATGCCTTCTATGTGCCTTTTTTGCTCAGCCGACGACTACTTTGTCTATCTTGCCCATAAGCTCCTGCTGTGGCAGTGCTTGCGTTTGACTTCGAGGCTCGGGAGAGGAATCTTTTTCTAATGGGCCTCTGACTCTATTTCTCTGACAAGAAACTCAATA
>PCSL01000020.1:677-4845 GCA_002772325.1 Chloroflexi bacterium CG23_combo_of_CG06-09_8_20_14_all_45_10 | reverse complement strand
TATTACGAAGGAGGAATAGAAAAATGAAAATTGTAAGCCTATGCTCCACAGGCTCGTGCTGTCCGGTAGTCAAAATAACGGACACACAAGTAGAGATAGGGGAAAAAGGCAACACTTGCGTTCTTACCAAAGAACAGTGGGAAACCCTTAGAGACAAGATTCAGAAAAACGAACTTTAAGACATGAAGCCAGAGTTAAGACCATAGCCTCACCCGCTTAAAAGATAATACTCAATGGCTAAAGTAATTGCCGTCTGTAAAAGTGAGAAGAAGGGCGGTAAAAAGGGATCTATAGTTGAGGGCATCCTTAAAGAAGACCTATGTAGTGCGGGGAGAGATTCTGGCTCACGAAATCGGAGATAATTTGAAATGGCTCATTGCATAACATAGCAGAACATAGAGAACATTTGCCCAGAATTGACTTGAAGGAATATAGAAGAACTTCCGACAGCATTAGTATTGAGGATATAGCTCCAGAAGCTTCAGATATGAGAAAGATGGTCAAGATGAATTGTTTCAACGTAAAATTTAAAGAGCCTGGATGACGACCGCTCCCGGCGGGTGATAGTTTTTTATCACGGCGGTGTGGTAATAGGTGGGGGAGTAGTGAGAGGACAAGTTGAATGCAAACAAAGGAAACGCCAAATCAAGGTAGCATATATACAGTCGGACATAGCAACACCGAACTTGGGGAATTCGTGAATCTATTGAATGGCGTCGAAGTGGTGGTGGATGTGAGAAGTATCCCATTCAGCAGATATTCACCTCAATTCAACGCGCATAACATAAAAGAAAAACTCGAGGCTGCCGGGATTCAATATATCTTCATGGAGGATGAAGATGTAGGAAATGTCCTCGGGGGGAAACCAAGAGATGAAGATTGTTATGAGAATGGCAAGATTGTTTACGAAAAGGTGATGAATAAGAGCTGGTATCAGGAAGGAATTTCAAAACTAGTTGAGCTGGCGAATAGGAAGAAAGTAGTGATAATGTGTAGTGAAGAGGATCCTCATAAATGTCATCGGCATCATCTGATTACACAGAGCTTACTGGAGGAAGGTATGACCGTCTTTCACATAAGAGGAGACAGAACGGTCGAGAAAGCAGAAAAGGAGGCAGTTCAGTTTACACTGTTTTGATTACTATGAAGATTTATACCCTTGGTTTTACAAAAAAGAGTGCCCGAGAGTTCTTTGACGCATTGAAAAGAAATAATATCAAGCAGATAGTGGATGTAAGGCTTAATAATATCTCTCAACTTGCTGGATTCACAAAAAAGCACGACTTGCAGTATCTCTTAAGGGAATTATGCGGCGTAGATTATTATCACTTTGAATTTCTGGCGCCGACAAAGGAAATGAGAGATAAGTATGTAAAAAGCAAGAACTGGGATATCTACGCCAGAGAATATATTGAACTTATTGAGAGCAGGAACGTCTTGGACAGACTTGATAAATCGTTTTTTGATAGAGAGACTTGTTTCCTTTGTAGTGAGGCATCACCAGACCATTGTCATAGGATGCTATTGACACAATATTTGGAAGAGCATTGGGGAGATATTGAGGTATCCCATTTATGAAGAAACGACTAGTAATCACGGATTTAACTAGGATGAAGGGGGACAGAGTTTGTATCTTTGGGGTTGATGAAAATGGCAACGCAATGAGACCAGATATTCCTCCTACCGGTATCCGAGAAATTTACCTTCTGGATAAGAGCGGTCAACGTATCATCAGACCGTTTGCTATAATTGAATTTGATTTTATCCGCCCTCTGCCTAAGCCGCCACATACAGAGGATTGGGAAATAAACGCACATTGTAGACCAAGGCTAATAAGAAATCTTTCAGAGAGGCAGAGCGGAACATTTTTGGAGAAGATCTTGGATAGGTCTATTAGAAGTATCTTTGGGGCAGATATCTGTAATAACCAGTATACAAATGAAGGAGAAGGAAACAGATCACTGGGCACAGTAAAGGCAAAAGAAATTCTCTCTGCCAGGTATTCCTTGAAGGAAGATGAAAGGTATAACTATAGGATAAAGTTTTCGGATGCAACGGGAGAGATTTACGATCTTCCAGTTACAGATTTGGCGTTTCGAGAGTATTGCGATAGTCAAAGAGTTCAAGGGTGTGCTACAGATACCATCAGTGCTAAGCTGCAACGCAGATTGAGCCAGAGTGAAGTTTTTATCCGTGTTGGTCTGACAAGGCCTTTTGCGAAAATGTATAACAGGTGCTATCTCCAGGTTTCCGGCGTCCACGCTTTTCCCGATTACAGGGAAGATTATTATGAAAGGGCAAGCACCTTTGAACTTTCAGAGGACGTGGATTACAGGAATATCATATCTACCTTGCTGAATGATTCTGATGGCAATAATCGGGCTAAAGCAGCATATTTACTGGGAGAAACCAGGAACCCATTATTTGTAGAAGTTCTGTGTAAGGCGACAAAAGACCCGGATGGAAATGTAAGGCGGCTAGCGGCGTCTGCATTGGGTAAGATTAAGGATCCTCGAGCAATAGAGTCACTGACTAACCTTTTAGCTGATGCGAAACCGCAAGTCCGCCAATATGCTATTAAGGCATTGGGTGATATAGGAGATCAAAGAGCGATGACAAAATTGAGGAAATTTGAAGAAGCCCCCATTTCTTATATAAGAAGAGCTGTAAAGAGTGCCATTGCGAAGATACATCACCCCAATAAGTAACGCAGGCTGTATGTATCAAAGAATATCTTGCTATATGTTGCGCGAGAAAATGAGTGAAGATTAGTATGGCTAAGATAATTGCCGTTTGTAAAAGTGAGAAGAAAGGCACTAAAAAAGAAGACATAACCGAAGGGTCTCTAAAAGAGGGATATGGACTTGTTGGCGATGCCCATGCCGACTGCTGCACCCATCGTCAGGTAAGCCTGCTGGCAATCGAAAGCATTAACCGGATGCGCAGTCTTGGCTTCGATGTTAGCCCTGGCGATTTTGCCGAAAATCTTACCACTAAGGGATTGGCTCTCGTTTCTTTACCCGTGGGCACAAGGATATCTATCGGAAATGGCGTTCTCCTTGAAGTTACCCAGATTGGCAAAGAGTGTCACAGCGGGTGTGCTGTATTTCGGCAGACAGGCAAATGCATCATGCCCAAGGAAGGAATATTTGCCAAAGTAATTCGTGGGGGGGTTGTCCGGGCTGGAGACCAAATAAGCGTCTGTACGGTTGGTGATGAGTTATGACAGCACAAGAAGGGTTAGCACCGATGGAGAATGAAACAGAGAGGCTTCCCGTATTGCGGCTTACTGAAAAAGGTAGAAGCAGCATTGAGGATGTAGTTGCTAGAGAATTTCCCCTTACCATCATCTTAAACAACGAAGAGCTGGTGACTTTACTCTGTTCCCCTACGAATTTAAAGCATCTGGCTATCGGCTTTCTTTTCTCCGAGGGATTGCTCAAAAGCAAGGAGGAGATTAAAAAGATAATAGTTGACGACCGGAGCGGTGTGGTGCGAGTAGAAACTGAAGGGGAGCTTGCGCCAAATGTTTTGTTTAAGAGGTTTATAACTTCAGGTTGTGGAAGGGGAGCCTCTTTTTATAGCGCTGCTGATGCCCAAAGTCAGGCGAAGGTAGAATCTAAAATTGAATTATCCATTCACGAAGTCTTCGACCTGGTAGCTGAATTCCAACAGCGCTCTCAGATTTATAGGGCTACAGGTGGTGTTCACAGCGCTGCCCTGTGTGATACAAAAAGCATCCTGGTTTTCAGCGAGGATATAGGAAGGCATAACGCCATAGATAAAATCCTCGGCGAATGCATTTTGAATGATATAGCGACAGACAATCATATAATAATCACCAGCGGAAGGATCTCTTCAGAGATATTGCTCAAGGTGGCGAAGAGAAATATTCCCGTAATTGTCTCCAAGTCTGCCCCCACTAACTTAGGAGTGAGGTTAGCCAATGATTTGGGTGTAACTTTAGTTGGCTTTGTCAGAGGAAAGAGAATGAATGTCTACACTCACAACTGGAGGATAGCAACTTGACCAAAAACAGGGATACCGAACTTATAGGGAAAATTCTGGGCCTCAAGAAAAAAAGGAATGCTGTTATTCTTGCCCATAACTACCAATTGGGTGAGATTCAGGATATAGCTGACTTCGTTGGTGACTCCCTGGAACTAAG
>PCSL01000020.1:0-624 GCA_002772325.1 Chloroflexi bacterium CG23_combo_of_CG06-09_8_20_14_all_45_10 | reverse complement strand
TCATGGCGGAAACGGCCTATATTCTTTGTCCCGACAAGATAGTCTTGCTTCCTGATATAAATGCTGGTTGTCCGATGGCAAATATGATTACCGCTGAAAAGCTCAGGGAAAAGAAGAAGGAAGTGCCGGCTGCTACCGTGGTCTGCTATATCAATTCCACGGCTGAAGTTAAGGCAGATTCAGATATTTGCTGCACCTCTGCTAATGCCGTCAAGGTCGTAGAAAGCCTGAATGCTCAAGAGATATTATTTGTTCCCGACCAATATCTGGGCCACTATGTCTCTACCAAGACGAGTAAAAAGATGCTCTTATGGCCGGGTTTTTGCCCCACCCATGTCAGGATACAGCCAGAGCATATCATCCGACTCAGAGAAGAGTATCCTCAGGCTAAGGTAGTAGTCCATCCCGAGTGCCGACCGGAGGTCATTGCCCTTGCCGATGAAGTCCTTAGCACGGGAGGAATGTGCCGTTATGCTCGTAGAAGTGAAGTGAAGGAAATGATTGTGGGAACAGAAATAGGGATAATACACAGGTTAAAGAAGGAAAACCCGGATAAGAAATTCATTCCTGTTTCTGAACAGGCAATATGCCCCAACATGAAGTTAATAACCTTGGAAAAGGTTC
>PCSL01000070.1:7444-16143 GCA_002772325.1 Chloroflexi bacterium CG23_combo_of_CG06-09_8_20_14_all_45_10 | reverse complement strand
GCCAAAATTAGCCGGGGTGAGTTTCTCCCCCAATTAAATAACACAACCACAGCTAGAAGATGCCTTGACAAATTTTCATGGGTATGTTAAATTTAAAGATGTCCCGAGTAATCAAGCTGAAACTTGGTGGACGGAGGAGCCAAACACTAGGAAGCGGAAGCTGAAAAGCGTAAGGAACTAAAAAGCCAAGCGCAAGGTAGGCGGAAGTGGGAAAGTGGAGGTACCGGAAGCCAGGGAAGGGTAAGGTTACTCGGGACATTTTTCATTTTCGCCCGCAAAGTTTCCACTGCTTCTACAATTCCCTTCGTTAAATATTAACTGTGAAATTCTCGCTCGTTGGATTGTCACGCACTTGAGAAGGGAAAATCATGACGGCTAAAATTTGATTACTATAATTTATCCTCTTTAATTAACTCCGCGCGCAGGATGCCAATAAAGGGCAAATTACGATATTCACCCTTGTAATCCAAACCATAGCCAACTACAAACTCATCAGGAATTTCAAAGCCTATATAGTCGAGAGGGACATTTGTCAATCGGCGCGCTCCCTTATCGAGTAAGGTGCAAACACGAAGACTGGCTGGGTTGTGAGCTAAAAGGTGGCCAAGAACATAATTTAGCGTCATGCCTGTATCTACAATATCCTCAATCATTAATACGTGTTGCCCGGTTATGCTGCTATCAAGGTCTTTCGTTATTTTGACCACCTGGCCATCGTCACCACCATAGTACGAGATGGCCATAAAATCGACTGTGACCGGCAGAGAAAGGTGTTGCATCAGGTCAGCCAGGAAGCAAACGACTCCCTTTAAAATACCGACCATGACCAGCCGCTGACCAGCGTAATCATGTGATATGCGCTTAGCTAAAGTTCGTATCCTCCGCTGGATTTGACTATGACTATAGAGAATTCGGCTGACTCCCTCTATCTTGGCTTCACCTAAGGGACTATAACCATACTTGGCTAGCAGCTTATGAAAATCGCCCTTGCTAAGAAGCTTAATTTTGATTTCAGGGTAGAGCTCCTTGAGCTGACGTAGCTTGCGGTTCTTTTCCGTTATCAGGTTTTGCTTTAACGTAGTGAGCTCAACATAAAGGTCTAGCTCGGGTAAATAGAAATCAGGGGTGAACATTTCAGCTATCTCACCACCCTTCCAGCGAAGAGGGAAGGAGCGAGGCTCGTAAAGCCACTCAATGCGGTAGAAATCCAAAAGTCGGGCAAACTCTTCCTCGCTAGGATGAGCGAACTCCGTTGGCCTCAGCGATGTGGTGGGCAATTGAGGCATTTGAACTAACTTTGCTTGCTCCTCATTCACCCTGTATCCTTTTTCCAGCAATTGATGAAGCTCTGCTCTCTCTAAGAGAACAGCGCTTATGTTGGCAACACTTGTAAGGAAGCTTTTATCAGCCTCCGAGAACTGATGAGGCTCGCGAGTATACACTCTGATTTCACCGATAACTTCCTCTCTCTCAAGTATAGGAGCTCCGAGTATAGAACATACTCTTTGTGTTTCTGCTATCTTAGGATGCTGAACTCGTTCATCTTTGGTGGCATCGGGAATAACTACCACTTTGCCATCGAGAACTTCGGGAAGACTCTTGTGAGCATCAAGCGGACCTTTTCTAAGATAGAGATCGCTGAGACCATGAGTACCTACAGTAAGTAAATATTCCTTTTGGGGATCAAGGAGAGAAACACGACAACCATTTGCTCCCATTGCCTTGGCAGTGGTTTTAGCGATAGAATTACAAATCTTTCTCAAACTAAAAGCTGAATTAGAGACTTTAGCTATCTGTTTTAGGGCTAAATAATGACTACTTCTCGAGCTACCCATTTCCCATACCTTATCAACATTTGGTAAAGCCGCAGTTGAGACAAATATTACAACCTTCCTGGTAAATCAACTTACCACCACACTCGGGGCATTGTCCTGTCCCACTTTTGACCATCCCAGGTTCGTTAGATTCAGGCATCCCGGAGCTGGTACTGCTCTCCTCTTTAATATATTTTTCAAGCACGCTAGCAATAGCATCAGCGCAGGACAAAACGGCATGCCCTTGTTCCCAAGCAATGGAAGGGCAACGAATGCCGCGCAAGTGTTTTACAACAGAATCTATATCTATTTCAGACCTTAGGGCCAAGGATACAAGGCGGCTAATAGCCTCGAGTTGGGCTGCAGCACAACCTCCAGCTTTCCCTAAGGTGGAGAAAACCTCGGATATACCTTGGTCATCAAAATTTACCGTTACATAAATATAACCACACCCAGTGCTTACCCTCTCAGTTATTCCCTTGGTAACTTTAGGTCTTTTCCTAGGAACTAGTTTACCTTCAGCCTTTTCCTTCCTTTTACCCATGGTAAGAACCTGGCTTTCCCGACTCCTATCGCGGTAAATAGTTATTCCTTTTAAGCCCTCATGGTAAGCCAGCATATATACCTTGGCTACATCCTCAGGCGTTGCTTCATAGGGGAAGTTGACCGTCTTGGAGACAGCGCTATCGGTAAACTTCTGAAAGGCTGCCTGCATCCTAACATGCCCTTCTGGAGAAGTGTCATAGGCTGAGACAAAGAGTCTCTCTATTTCTTCAGGAACGCCCTCTATGTCCCTCAATCTTTTCCCCTCAGCTAGCTGTTTCATTAACTCGGATGAATAGAAATTCCCCCTTCTAGCCGCCTGCTCAAAGTAGGGGTTTACCTCTATGAATTCCTCACCCTCGAGGATATGGCGCACATAGCTTAAGGCAAAGATGGGTTCAATGCCACTGGAACAATTAGCAATTATACTCAAGCTGCCGGTAGGAGCAATAGTAGTTCGAGAGGCATTGCGAAACTGAGGACCACCAGGCACATCATAGATACTTCCCTTAAAGGCGGGGAAAAAACCCCTCGCTTCAGCTAGCTCTATTGAAGCTTTATTTGCCTCCTCGGATATGAAATGCATGATCTCCTCAGCCATGTTGAGCGCTTGCTCGCTGTCATAAGGAATACCAAGCTGGAGCAGCATATCGGCAAAACCCATCACCCCCAAACCTATTTTCCTAGCGGCCTTCGTCCTCTCAGCAACCTCGGGCAAGGGAAATTGATTAACATCGATAACGTTGTCGAGGAAGTGGACTGCTAGTTTAACCGTCTGAGCTAGCTTAGCATAGTCAATCTCGAAGTGCTTATCCCGGCAAACCAGCATTTTAGATAGATTTATAGAGCCTAAATTACAAGACTCGAAGGGAAGCAAAGGTTGCTCACCGCAAGGATTGGTGCTTTCTATTTTACCCAATTTAGGTGTAGGGTTACGCCTGTTTATTTCGTCCATAAATACGATGCCCGGGTCACCGGTGCGCCAAGCCATATCAACTATTTTGTCGAATACCTCCTTGGCATTAAGCTTACCAGTCACCTCCCCTGTTCGCGGGTTTACCAAGTTGTAGTCAGCACCCTTCTCCACCGCTTCCATAAAGCTATCAGTTACAGCTACAGAGAGGTTAAAATTGGTCAAGACTCCTGGGGCATCTTTAGCGGTAATAAACTTTAGAATATCAGGATGGTCAACGGCTAGTATCGCCATGTTAGCCCCGCGGCGCATACCGCCTTGCTTTACCACATCAGTAGCTATATCAAAAACTCGCATAAAAGAAACAGGACCGCTGGCAATACCGCCGGTAGAGCCAACTCTATCTTTCTCCGGCCTGAGTCGGGAAAAGGAAAAACCAGTGCCACCACCGCTTTTATGAATTAAAGCAGTATATCTCACAGCATCGAAAATGGATTCCATAGAATCATCGATGGGAATAACAAAACAGGCTGACAGTTGTCCCAATTCGCCACCAGCATTCATCAATGTAGGGGAATTAGGTAGAAATTCTAGATTTGTCATTAGCTGATAAAATGCCTCTTCTAGAGAGGAGACATCAGCTTCTGAGTGGTAAAGAAGTTCAGCCGAGGCAATGTGCTTGGCTACACGGCGAAACAGCTCTTGTGGAGTCTCAACGACCTTTCCTTCCCCATCCTTCTTCAAATATCTCCTCTCCAGGACTCTTAAGGCATTCTGGCTAAGCTCAATCCCTGTTTGGGATAAAGTCTCCTTTTCAGCTAGAGCTTCCTTTACTGCTACCTCAATTTGGGAGGAAGTTAGAGGATGCTGAGGTTTCGGTGAGACGAACTTCTCCATGCCCGGCAAGGGGCGAGCAGGTTCCAACCTCTGGATTATCTGACTAGAAAGTTCCTCTAACATTTTTCTATCGCTTATACCCATGGATTCAGCAGCAGCAAAAACAGCTCGAGCTACTTTATCTCGGCTAATGAATTTAACCTGGTTTGTTTTTCTGGCGGATTTAGACACTTTTTACCTCCTACGGCCAATTAAGGAATTCACCACTTCGGGAGACAACAGCGGTAGTTGATTTGCTGGCGGCGCCAAAATTTCTCCCTCCGCTAGGTTATCCACTGCCAGCTTCAGCACGCCAATATCAGCAAATTCACGGTAAACGCTAGCAAAGCGAATATAGGCTATATGGTCTAACTTCTTCAATCCTTGCATAACCAAATCGCCAATAATGGAGCTAGAAATTTCAGCCTTGCCTAAGCCATAGAACTCAGCTTCAATGTTGTCTATGAGCTTATCAATAGCGCCTATGGGTAGAGGGCGTTTCTCACAAGCTTTACGGATTCCGGAGGAGAGTTTATCTCGGCTGAATTCCTCACGCCGACCATCCTTCTTAACCACGAAGATATTACGAGATTGTACACGCTCGTAAGTGGTGAAGCGAGCACCACAAGAAAGACACTTCCTCCGTCGCCTCACCCCTCCATCTAAAGGCCGAGAATCTATCACTCTCGACCCCGTTCCACCACAATAAGGGCAGTTCATACCCATCTCTCCCTAAAAATTGTATTATGCTAAAATTTTATCACTATATGTAGTAAAAAGCAAGAAAGGAAAAAGGCGGTGAGTTGTAATTACACCGCCTTTTCCTTAATGAGGCTTAGGGTTTACTGCCAGGAAATTTTGGACGGCTGTGGGGTGAGCTCTGTCTTACCCCTAATAGTGTTTACTAGCTGAGGGGAGGGGTAGCGCTGACCGCGGCGCAGGAAAGAAGGGACATCAAGGGTTTCACCAGTTTTTATTAAGCGGCGAAGTTCCTCCAAATTTGGTGCCCCCTTACCATACTGAGTAGTGAAGCCGGTGGCGATAACAGTGATTTTAATTTCATTGTCCATCTTAGGATCAAAGACTACCCCAAAGATGATGTTAGCTCTAGGATCAACTGCTTGACCAATGACTTGAGCTGCCTCATTACACTCAAAGAGGGTAAGGCTTGAGCCACCAGTAATATTGAACAGCACGCCTTTAGCTCCGCTTACGGAGACATCGAGCAATGGGCTAGCCAGGGCAGCCTTAGCAGCTTCAGCGGCTCGATTCTGCCCGCTGCCTTTCCCGACAGACATCCATGCTGGACCAGCATCTCTCATCACTGATTTAATATCAGCGAAGTCCAGGTTAATTAACCCGGGAACGGTGACAACCTCAGAGATAGCCTGCACTCCATGAAGAAGAGCATCGTCAGCCAACTTGAAAGCGCTATCAACGTTTGTCTTAGCATCACAGAGCTGCAAGAGGCGGTCATTAGGTATAATAATTAGCGTATCCAGCTTATCACTTAGCCTAAGTACGCCTTCTTCAGCTACTTCCATTCGATGCCCCCCTTCAAAACTAAAAGGCTTGGTCACCACGCCGATAACAAGAGCACCGGCTTCCTTGGCTGCTTGAGCCACAATGGGGATGCCGCCAGTGCCTGTGCCACCACCCATGCCACAACTGATAAACACCATATCGACTCCCTCGACAATTTCCTCAATTATCTGGCGACTTTCCTCAGCCGCCTTGAATCCTGCTTCAGAGTCACCGCCTACGCCTAGACCTTTGGTCGACTTCTCACCTAATTGGATACGCGTGGGTGCCTCGGCCAACGCCAGAGCCTGAGCATCTGTGTTCATAGCTATAAAGTCAACACCCCTAATGCCTTCACGAACCATGCGGCTGATAGCATTACAGCCACCACCACCAATGCCTATAGCCTTAATTTTTGCCGGTGTTGGAGCAACTATCGTTTTTGCCATTTGAACCTCCTTTCTAAGAAAAGATTAAGCCTGTCCATCCTTTAGCCACGAAACAGCCTCCTAAACAAGCTAACAAAACTGCCCAAAATGCCACCTCTTTTTACTTGCCAGGCCGACCTTTCTTTGTTTCTCGCCTGCCAGAGAATCAGCCCAGTAGTGGTGGCATAAGCCGGGTCATAGAGAATATCGGTAATGCCGTAAATGCCGGCACCCAAAAGCTGACCTGCCCGCACTGGAAGTCGCAATACTGATTTCCCCAGCTCAGCAAGCCCCGTCAGGTTGGCTGTGCCACCAGTAAGCACTACGCCACAGGGCGCCAAAGTTTGATAATCAGTAGTAGGCATTTCCAGAAATATGAGCTCAAACAACTCCTCCATTCGAGAGCGGATAATGTCACACAGGTCACGATAAGAGGCGCTATGACCATTCTCTATGCCTACTGCGTCCATCTTGCTAATGTCCAGTCCTGGCGTTACATTCCCGTATCTCTTTTTCATTTTTTCCGCTATATTGAAGGGCAAACCTAGACCGATAGCGATATCGCTGGTCACTTGGTAACCAGCTACCGGGATAATCGAGGTATGGTAGATACTACCATCCCTGAAGACGGCTATATCGGTAGTGCCACCACCAACGTCAGCCATGATAACACCACTGTCTCTCTCCTGTCGGGTTAATACTGCTTCGCCGGAAGCCAGAGGCTCCAAAATCAAATCTTCAACCTCAACACCGATGCTGCGAACACATTTAACTAGATTTTGCACTGAAGACACTGATGCCGTGATAATGTGAGTTTCCACATCTAATCTGGTGCCATGCATACCCACTGGCTGTTTTACTCTTTCTTCGCCATTCAAGGTATAATAGCGAGGAATAGCGTGAAGCAGTTTCTTCCCTTCAGGAATAGAAACGCTACGGGCAGCAGACAATACTCTTTTAAGATCCTGAGAACGAACTAATCGGTCATCACGCGGGATAGATACTACTCCTCGATTATTAAGACTAGTTATATGCCTGCCAGTAACCCCGACATAGACAGAGTCTATCCTCATACCACTAACCCTCTGGGCTTCCCTTACGGACTCAGTAATGGATGCTTTAGCCTCATCCATGTTGACTACGAGGCCTTTGTGCAGGCCGTGACTAGGCACAACTCCCACTCCCAAAACTTCAATATCGTCTTGTGACCTTACATTAGCTACGATGGTGGCTATCTTAGTCGTGCCCACATCAATAGCGGAAACAACTTTCTTTGCCATTTTTACCTCCTTTCTTATTATTAGATATTCTTGTTTACCCCAGGCGTTCAGCCATCCTCAATTTAGCGCTGCGGCTGCGTGGGTTGGATTCTATCTCCAACGAAGTAGGTTTAATAACCTTCCTTGATATAAGCTTTAAGGTGGGGAGATGCCCACAACGACATATTATTGTTCCCGGTGGACATATGCAGCTGCTGGCTTCGCATCGCATGAATTCCTTAACTATGCGGTCGTCAAGAGAATGATAACTGATGACTACCAACCTCCCTCCAGGACGCAGAACTTTGATAGCTCGTTTGAGAGCCGTCTGGAGATTTTGCAGCTCACTATTAACCGCGATGCGAAGTGCCATAAAGGTCCTAGTGGCTGGGTGAATCTTGGCATGCTTGCGGCCAAGGACTTGCTCTACCACTTGGGCAAGTTGTAGAGTAGATGTAATAGGGCGGCTCGACACAATGTGCTGAGCTATTCGCCGTGAGTGACGCTCCTCTCCATATTCCTTAATAATGCGGGCTAACTCTTGCTCAGAAAAAGTGTTAACGACATCAGAGGCGGTTAGTCCCTGTCTGGGGTCAAACCTCATATCGAGAGGACCATCACGCTGAAAGCTAAAGCCACGTTGGGCTGTATCCAGTTGCATAGAGGAGACGCCAAGGTCAAAAAGAATACCATCAACCGGATAGAAATGGTATTCAACGCAGATGAACCCTAGGTTGACAAAATTATCGTTAACCAAAGTAACTACCTCGCTATAATCGCCAAATCTAGCTCGGTCTATCCTGATAGCCTCGGGGTCAGCATCAATACCTAAAAGCTTTCCCTGGGGTAAAATCCTTTCCAAAATAGCGGCAGCATGTCCACCTAAACCCACAGTACAGTCAACAAAATACCCGCCCGGTTGAACTTGTAATCCCTCTACAGCTTCCCTAACCAAAACAGGTATGTGGGTTGGCAAAGACGTGGTCACGCTCATTATTGTGCCTCAAAGCCCTCTATAATCTGGGATGCCTGTTCTTCAGCTGAGGCTTTCTCTGCTTTCCACAACTCCTCATTCCAGAGTTCGACATAATTATTAGCGCCAACAACAATTGCAGCATCACCGATCTCAGCATAACTGCGTAAGGGGGAAGGTAATGTTATCCTGCCTTGCTTATCAAAGGAGACGCTGAAAGCAGAACCGAAGATAGCACGATTCAGTTTTCTTAAGTTGACTGGAGTTACTGCCCTGGCAGCTAGGCTGTCAGCTAACCTTTTCCATTCGGCCGAAGGATAAGCAACGACGCATTTCTCCGTCCCCTTGATTAATATTACAGCCTCCTTCATT
>PCSL01000070.1:0-7433 GCA_002772325.1 Chloroflexi bacterium CG23_combo_of_CG06-09_8_20_14_all_45_10 | reverse complement strand
TTTTGGCGGCAACGGCAATCTCCCCTTTTCGTCAACCTTGTACTGATATTCACCAAAAAACATATTGCTCTACCCTATCTCTCCATAAAATCCACCATTTTCTCCCACTTTTCCCCACAATATAGTAAACTCCTATGCCTATATTTTGTCAAGTCCTTTTACCCCTTTTTGTAACTTTTTTAGCAATTTCCTTCTGCTTGCTAGAGCTAAAGCTGCTAAAACCGCTAAAGAAAGGAGTGCGGCAACTTTTTTAACTGCCTTCTGTATGATAAGATGAGTAACCAGGAAATTTGTTATTGAGAGGATTCAATGCGCATTGACATATTGTGCCTTTTCCCCGAGATGTTTGTCTCAGCGTTTGACCAAAGCATTATTAAGCGAGCTAAAGAGAAAGGAATAGTTGATATCGTGATCCATGATATCCGCGACTATACTCACGACAAACACCATACGGCAGATGACTACCCTTACGGGGGTGGGCCGGGAATGGTGCTCAAACCTGAGCCTGTCTTCGAAGCAATGGAAGCAATAAAGCAGCAGCTTAACACCAGTGAAATTCCTATTATTTTACTCACCCCAAAAGGCAGGCTTTTTAATCAACAAATTGCCAAGGAATTGGCTCTTTATTCCCACCTTATTTTGATCTGCGGTCATTATGAGGGCATAGACGAGAGAGTGCACGAGCATTTAGCTACGGATGAAATTAGCATTGGCGATTATGTGCTTAGCAGTGGCGAACTAGCCGCCATGGTTGTGGTAGATGCCGTAGTCAGACTTATACCAGGAGTGCTCGGTTCACCCATGTCAGCAAATAACGATTCCCATAGTGATGGGTTTCTGGAATATCCTCAATACACCAGGCCCCGGGTATATCGAGGTTGGTCAATACCCTCGGTTTTACTCTCAGGAAATCACCGCGAAATTGCTTGCTGGCAGCGCCATCAGGCTATTTTACGAACAGCAAAACAACGCCCCGATCTTCTCAAAAAGGCAACTCTCTCAGATAAGGAGAAGGAATGGATATCAGAGAGCTTATTGAACCCAAAATAAATCCTAACATCCCTCAAATTTCCCCTGGCGACACAGTTAAGGTTAGCTTGAGAACCGTGGAGAGGGATAAAGAGCGCCTTCAGCACTTCCAGGGAATGGTGATCAGGATTAGGAAAGGTGTTGATGGCGGAAGCTTCACTGTAAGACGCGTAATTTACGGCGTTGGAGTAGAACAAACCTTTCCCTTCCAATCTCCTCTGCTGCAAAAGGTAGAGGTGCTCAGGCATGGTAAAACGCGGCGAGCTAAACTTTATTATATGCGTGGACTCAGTGGTAAGCGAGCTCGACTTAAGGAAAGACGAGAAAAGGTAATCGAGCAAGCCGTGCCCCAAGAACAGGGAACAGAGCCTCCATAAATATCGAGGCTGTTTAAAAATGTAGTTGCCCAATTTATTGGGCGACAGTGCCTGATAAATCAGGCAACTACAAAAATTTGGGGGGGAAACACCTCCGAGATAGCTCAAATTGAACGGGGAAGCAAAATTAAACAGCCTTTAAATATCTTAAATGAGATACGCTGAACTAGCGGTTAATTCTCCCGGAAGCCAGTCAACCTTCTGTTATGCCATCCCACCCCAGCTAGATGTTAATATAGGGCAGGCAGTATGGGTTCCTTTCGGCTCCAGGGTCGTCCAGGGCATCGTCGTCGAGCTATCTGACCAGCCATCAATGAAAGCTGATAGCTGTCAGCTGTCAGCTATTAAGGAAATAGCCAAAATCATTACTGGCTATCCTTTACTCTCCCCCAGGCAAATTGAACTCGCCCGCTGGGTAAGCCAGCATTATCTTTCCCCTTTGTTCAACTCCATTGCCTTGATGCTCCCCCCCGGCTTTGAGCGCAAGCTTATCACCTATTTTCAATATAGGGAGGGGACAAGTCCCGGGGATAACACTCCTACGAAAGATTTGCCACCGCTCACTCCAGAGCAAACACAAGCCCTTCGTCTCATAAGAGAAAAAAAGAAGATGAGCTTCAAGGAACTGGAGAGAAAATTTGGCCCGAAGAAGGCAAGGCAAATCTGCGACCAGCTTCTTCATTACCATTTAGTAATGAAGAGCCAGGAGCCTGAAAAAGCTAAGGTAAAGCCGAAATCACTTCCCTATGTCAAGCTGATAGCTAGCAAGGATGAGATTGAGGATGAAACAGCCCGGCTGAACAAGAGTCGAGCCTATAAGCAAGCAGCAGTCCTGGAATTTCTAAGCCAGCAAACTCAACCCATTGCTGCCAATGAGGTGAGAAAACGCCTTGATTGCTCTCTTGAATCCATTAGAGCTTTGGAACGCCGCCGCTTACTTTCCGTAGAGTTAGTTAATATCAGGCGTAACCCACTATCTTATCTCAAGCTCAAGCCTAGCCTGCCACCTCCTTTCACTTCATCTCAGCAAGCGGCTTGGAAAATAATCGAAGATAACTGGACCAAGCGGGATGACCATGGCTCACCACCAGTTTTCCTCCTCTTCGGAGTTACTGGCAGCGGCAAAACTGAGATTTACTTGCGAGCCTTGGCCCAGGTTATTGCTATGGGCAAGCGAGGTATCTGCCTCGTCCCCGAGATTGCCCTCACACCACAAACTGTAGAGAGGTTTGCCAGTCGCTTTCCCGGACGCGTAGGGATACTTCATAGTGGCCTTTCCTTAGGTGAGCAGTTCGATGAATGGCAACGGATAAAGGAAGGGGAATGCGATGTGGTTATCGGACCAAGAAGCGCTTTATTTGCCCCCCAACCTGACCTGGGTCTCATTATAATTGACGAAGAACATGAATGGACATATAAGCAAGAGGACAAATCTCCCCGCTATCATGCTCGGGATGTAGCTCTCAAATTGGCTGAGCTCACTGGTGCTGTTGTTATCCTGGGCAGCGCTACACCCGATATTGATAGCTTTCACAAAGCACAACTGGGTGAGTATCACCTGGTGGAGCTAAAGGAGAGAATTACTCCCCACGGTTATTCACCCCTCCCTAAAGTAGATATAGTAGATATGAAGGAGGAACTTAAAGCTGGAAATACAAGTTTATTTAGCCGCTCCTTGTTGGCTGCCATGAAGGAAACCTCAGCCCAAGGTGAACAAGTAATCCTTTTCCTCAATCGGCGTGGCACAGCCACTTTTATCCAGTGCCGCAATTGTGGCTTTGTCTTTCGTTGCCCACGCTGCTCCGTAGCCCTTACTTACCATTCGGCAGAGAAAAAACTAACCTGCCATCGCTGCCATTATGCCATTCCGGTGCCTCAAGCTTGTCCTCAGTGCTTCAGTCATCGCCTTAAGTTTCTCGGTATTGGTACTCAGCGAGTAGCAGATGAAGTAAAACGACTTCTCCCAAAAACAAGGTTGCTCAGGTGGGATAGAGATGTAACCACCAAGAGATATGCTCACGAGAGACTGCTGAGTAGTTTTCGTGACCATAAAGCAGATATACTCATTGGCACTCAGATGATAGCCAAAGGACTAGATTTGCCCCAGGTGACCTTAGCCGGGATAATCAGCGCCGATACTGGACTCAACCTGCCTGACTTCCGAGCTGGCGAGCGTACCTTCCAGCTTTTATGCCAGGTAGCTGGTAGGGCTGGGCGTGGGCTCAAAGCAGGGAAGGTCATCATCCAGACATATTCACCTGAAAACTATGCCATTCAATCTGCGGCCAAACATGATTACGTAGACTTCTATAATCAGGAAATAGCTTATCGCCGCCAGTATAATTATCCTCCCTTTAGCCACTTCATCCGCTTGGTATACTACTATACCAATAATGATTTATGTCGCCGAGAGGCAGAGCGAGTAAGGGATACTATTCTGAATGAACAAGAGAGGAAAGGTATAACCAACTTGAGCTTAATTGGTCCTATGCCTGCCTTTGCCGCCAGGGTTAGGGGCAGATATCGCTGGCAACTCATCCTGCGCGGCTCCGACCCGGCTCAGGTTTTATCAGGGATAACCCTGCCCCAAGGCTGGACTTTAGATGTCGACCCAGTGGGAGTGATATAATTTTAGATAGAGTCACTAACTCGAGACAAGCATTCAATCAATAATAAGAGGGGATTATGGCAGAGGTATCTTTACCCTTTGAATCCAGATATTGGCCTTACAAGAAATATTCTGAGATGTACAACCGTTCGCTAAGAGACCCTGAAAGCTTTTGGGATAAAGAGGCTCGGAAACTAGATTGGTTTAAAACCTGGGATACTGTGCTTGACTGGCAGCCGCCTTTCGCTCGCTGGTTTGTCGGCGGCAAGCTTAATGCCTGTTACCAATGCGTTGACCGCCATATCAAAACCTGGCGGAGAAGCAAGGTTGCGATATACTGGGAAAGCGAGCTAGGGGAGAGTCGCATTTTAAGCTACTCCACTCTTTATAGAGCGGTCAATAAATTCGCTTCAGTCCTCAAGAATTTGGGTGTAGGCAAGGGTGATAAGGTTGCCTTGTACCTGCCAATGATTCCTGAATTGCCTATTTCTATGTTGGCTTGCTCCAGAATTGGTGCCATTCATACTGTAATATTCTCTGGCTTCAGTGCTCAGTCTCTAGCTGACAGGCTTAATGATACCCAGGCTAAACTCTTGGTTACAGTTGATGCCAGCTTCAGACGGGGTAAAACTCTAAAACTAAAAGAAATCGCTGAAGAAGCTATAAGCTTATCGCCCTCAATAGAGAAAGCAATAGTGGTTAGAAGAGCTAATATACCTGTGGAAATGAAGTCCGGGAGAGATTTCTGGCTTCACGACTTGCTTGATAAGGCTGCTCCTTTTGTACCTCCTGAGCCTGTTGAGTCTAACCACCCTCTTTATATCCTTTACACATCAGGAACCACTGGGAAACCTAAGGGGATTGTGCATAGCACCGGCGGCTACTGTGTTTTTAATCATTCTATGTATCAATGGGTTTTCGATATAAAGGAGGAGTCAGTTTATTGGTGCACTGCCGATGTTGGCTGGGTTACCGGGCATAGCTCAATAGTTTATGCCCCATTAATCCACGGCGCGGCCCAGGTCCTTTACGAAGGGACTCCAGATTATCCTGCCGTAGATAGATACTGGGACATCATTGAGAAATACGGGGTTACCATATTCTATACCTCGCCTACAGCTATCAGGATGCTAATGAGATATGGTGAAGATCCAGTCAAAAGGCACGACTTAAGTAGTCTGGAAATATTGGGAAGTGTCGGTGAGGCGATCAATCCAGAAGCCTGGCTATGGTACTACAAAAATATTGGCGGAGAAAGATGCCCCATAGTTGATACCTGGTGGCAAACCGAAACCGGTGGCATAATGATATCACCTGCCCCAGGCATAGAGTGTATGCCTCTTAAACCAGGCTCGGTAACCTTTCCCTTGCCCGGTATCGCTGCTGATATAGTCAATGAAGGAGGTCAACCAGTACCTCCTGGAGAAAAAGGATATTTGGTAATAAAAGCTCCATGGCCGGGAATGCTTATGGGCATCCATCAAGACCCACAAAGGTATCAAGAATCATACTGGTCTAAGTTCCCCGGCATGTTTTACACTGGCGACTATGCAATTAGAGATAATGATGGCTATTTCTGGATACTGGGTAGGGCTGACGAGGTTCTCAAGATAGCTGGACACAGAATAGGCACTATAGAGATAGAAGATGCTGCTGTATCACATCCTGCCGTAGCTGAAGCAGCAGTGGCTAGTAAGCCCGACCCCATCAAAGGGCAAAGCCTGGTCATATTTGCCATACTGAAGCAAGGAGTATCGCCTTCGCCAGAGTTGAACAAAGAGATAAAAGAGCACATACGCCACACAATAGGGCCAGTAGCTATACCTGATGAAATCTATTTCATAGCCAAACTGCCCAAAACAAGAAGTGGGAAAATCATGAGGCGAGTTCTTAGAGCTGTAGCTAGCAATGCCAGCGTTGGTGATTTGAGCACTTTAGAAGACGAGGCTTCAGTAGAGGAGGTCAAGAGAGCTTACGAAGAGCTTAAAAGAGAGGTGTAAATGCTTCCCAAATGATTTTCCTAGCGCGGAAATGACACCTCTTAATTCTTAAGGTCATTTTGACTGGTTATTAATACTGCCCCAAGGCTAGAGAGTGAACGCTGACCTCATAGAGATAGTTTACACTGTGGGAAAAACTAGGGTATAATTCGACAGCAACCATGGCAGTCCGAAAGATTCGCACTTTGCCTGACCCAGTATTAAGACAAAAAGCCAAAAAAGTAACTAAAATTGATGGCTCCATCCAGAAATTAATTGATGACATGATTCATACCATGCGCGCTGCTTCGGGGGCGGGATTGGCTGCCCCACAAATAGGAGTGTCGCTGCGGGTAGCTATTATTGAACTACCTGGGGAGGAACTTATTACTCTAATTAACCCGGAAATAATAAAGAGGCAGGGTGAACGTATAGTTGAAGAGGCGTGTTTATCTGTGCCTGGCTATCAGGGGGAGATTAAGCGGGCGGTAACAGTTAAGGTCAAGGCACAGGACCGGCAGGGCAGAGAAATCCGCCTCAAGGGCGAGGAGTTGCTCGCCCACGCCTTGGAGCACGAGCTAGACCACCTCAACGGCACTCTCTATATTGACCACATAGAAAGTCCCGACAAGCTGTGGAAACTGACTCAGCAGCTATAGAAGTTTTGAACTAATCAAAAACTAATCAACTCAAACCTTCAGAGCTTCTGCTCTTGTAGTGAAAGTCAGGTTAGCGCTGAGGATGTCTGGGTTTGGCCTTGCGCCTGAAGTAATAAATGCCACCGGCCAAGAGCAATACACCAGCAGCAATCCCGGCAATCAACCCTACATTGGGCCCGCCCTTTACTTCCTCGCTCGTTGATACTAGAAGGCGAATATAATAATTTACTACCAATAATTCCTTCTCCTCCGGCGTGATACTCAACCATATCTCCCAATTCTTACCTGCCCACTTTTGCTGTGACGGAATAGCTACTTTTACCCTTACCTCGGCTTCAGAGTTGGCTTGTACCTCAACTTGGTGAGGGAAGCTGACCCAGTTACTATTAGGAAACTCAGCCCTTCCTTGCCTTCTTTCCGATTCCTCAGGGTTATGAGTAGTTAAGATAAAAGTATGACTTGTATTGTCCTTATTATCGATAGTGAGGTTAAATTCAGCCTCCTCGCCTGGAGGTAAATTATCTATTTTTACCTCAACTGGGGAGACGCTGAAACTCCAGGCCAGAGCAATGGAAGGCGAAAGAAGAGCCAGTAAAACAACAATTAACCAGAAGTATTTGCTCTGCCGTTTCATCAGGCAGCCACAGCACTTATGGTAATAGTGGTTTTCATCTCCCTACCACCCCAGAAATGTCCGGTACTGGTATCGGCTAGAGGGGTTAGCAATTTAAGCCCAAATTGCTTCTGGTCGCCATTACCGATAAGTTGTATTGCATCTCCA
>PCSL01000103.1:4985-9546 GCA_002772325.1 Chloroflexi bacterium CG23_combo_of_CG06-09_8_20_14_all_45_10 | reverse complement strand
GATAGCTACATCCTCAACTACATGGTGCTGGTCGGCACCGGAGGCTGAGAGTTTTATGTCAAATACTCCATGCTGAGCTAGCTGAGCCAGAAGATGGTCAAACATCCTTATACCCGTAGTAATCTTGAATTGCCCACTGCCATCAACATTCAGCTCCACCCTGACGTTCGTTTCCGCAGTTTCACGAGTTACTACCGCTTTCCTTTCAGCCATGCTTCAATTCCTCCTTCTTAGAGATTGCCTCATCGTTTCGCTCCTCGCAGCTAACGCAGAACGCAGCATAGAAATAAGCTATTCCCTTTGGTCTAGTCTCCTCTAATTTCCCCGTTACCGGATTTACTTTTAGTCCTAAAGATTCCAAGGATTGAACACCAATAACCGGCTTAGCATCTTCAAAGGTGATAGCGATTACTGGTGCTTGTCTACCTTCCAAGCTAAGGACAGCAGCATAGGCATCAGCTTGAATAATCCTACCATCACCCAATTCTACGGGGACTTTAGCTGGTAACCTAGAAGCACCTATATCTTTGAGAACCTCTTCAGAGAGAACAGAATAAGTGGCACCGGTGTCAACCAACATTCCTCTTAGTCCATGCTCTCCTTTAGAGCCAATAATAACTACATCAACAATTGTGTGTCCCATCTTTGTCTCTAGCTTAGCATACTCTCTTTAAGTGCCCCAATTAAGGCCTCGGTGTCCTCAGGTTTCCCCACGCTTATCCGCAGATAATTTCTTAATCGTGGGCTATCAAAATAGCGGACAAAAATGCCTTTCTTTTGCAACAAACGCCAAATCTCTTTAGCCGGAGATTCTTCGCTTCGTCGCTCAGAATTAGAATGTATGGAGCAGAGGATAAAATTAGCACTGGAAGGATAGGGTTTTAGCCATTCTAGCTCTTTTAGTTTATTAAAAAGCCGTTCCCGTTCAGCAACTATTTTTGCTACATTGCCACGAAGATACTCTATATCTGCCAGAGAAGCTAAGGCGGCTGCCTGTGCCGCGACATTAACATTATATGGTTGCTTAATCTTCATAAGGTAGCTGGCGATTTCAGTAGGGAAGATGCCATAGCCTATTCTTAAACCAGCTAGCCCGGCCCATTTGCTGAATGTACGCAGCACTATCAAGTTGGAATAGTTAGGCACTAAATTAGCCATAGTGACGTTGCTAAACTCAAAGTAAGCTTCATCCACCATCACAATTTTCCCAGTGTTGACAAGTTCCGTTATCTCCTGCTCAGTAATAATGTTGCCCGTAGGATTATTAGGTGAAGCAACAGAGATAACCTTAGTCTTTTTATCCAATACGCTCCTAATGCCAGCTAAATCGATAGTAAAACCTTCATCTCTAGGCACATCAACCACTTTTCCACCACACACCGCAGTACTAAAGGGATACATACCAAAAGTTGGTGGACAATTGATAACCTTATCTCCGGGTTTAAGGAAAAGCCTCAGAATAAGATCAATTATTTCATCACTGCCACTGCCACAAACAATGTGCTCACGATTTAAGCCGGTATATTTCTCTAAGGCTTGTCTAAGCCTTCTTTGTTCCGGGTCGGGGTAGATATAATAGTAAGGGTAGTTAGCTAAAGCTTGATAGACTTTGGGGGAGCAACCGTAAAGGTTCTCATTGCCATCGAGTTTAATTATCCCTTCTACAGATAATTCAGCCCGCTGGCTCAAAATATCCATTGGCTCAATAGGAGTGTAGCTTTTCATAGTTATCAATTCAGGCCTGATTAGTTCTTTCATATCCATTTCAACTAAAACCAAATGGTAAAAATAAAAAATCAAAATGACAACTCAAAATGTAAAACTTTTTATTTTTGCTCTGTATTTTTGCCTTTTGCATTTTAATCTTTTATTTAGCTCCCATCCTTTTTCGTAGAGAGGCAACTCCCATTAAGGGAGCGCAAAATATTACTTAAGATTTCCTTGCTTTCTTATCCTTTTTTCTATCGCTTGAGCGTGAGCATCCAGCTCCTCAGCTTTAGCTATTATCATCGCTGCATGGCTTAGTTCTCGCATAGTCGCCTTGTCTAAGGCGACTATATTGGTAATTTTTAAAAAATCCTCAACACCTAAAGAGGAGCTAAAGCGAGCACTGCCTTGGGTAGGCAATACATGTGATGGACCAGCAACATAATCCCCTAAAACCACCGGTGAATCTTCTCCAATAAAAATACAGCCCGCATTATGAATCTTGGGCATTATGGAGGAGGCGTCAGATACCATGAGAGAAAGATGCTCTGGAGCATAAAGGTTGACCAGTTCGATAGCCTCATCAAAGTTATTGACCAATATAATCATTCCTCTATCAATAGCCTGGGTAGCAATAGAGCGGCGTTTTAGCTTCCCCAATTGCGCTACCACCTCTTCATCAACTTGATTAGCCAAACCAGACGAAGTAGTAATCAAAATCGCCTGCGCTAAAGGGTCATGCTCAGCTTGAGCTAGAAGGTCAGCGGCGCAAAGTGAAGGGTTAGCTGTCTCATCAGCCACAATCAGTATCTCGCTTGGTCCTTGAAGTCCATCAATAGCTACGTTGCCATAGACCAGCTTCTTAGCCAAGATCACAAAGATATTGCCAGGGCCACAGATTTTGTCCACTTTGGGTATTGACTCAGTCCCGAAAGCTAAGGCAGCGATAGCTTGAGCCCCGCCAACTTTGAAAATACGATCGACCTTTGCAATATCAGCAGCTACTAGAGTAGGTGCCGGGATGCTGCCATTTTTACCAGGTGGCGAAGCCACGATAATCTCCCTGACCCCAGCTATCTTAGCTGGTATGGCTGTCATTAGCACCGTAGATGGATAGGTAGCAGTACCACCGGGAATATATAAACCCACTCTATCTAGCGGCTGGACTTGCCTGGCTAAATATTGGTTAACAAATATAGTGCCACTCTTACAGACACAAGCAAGATGGAAATCTCGTATTCTCTTAGCTGCTAATTCGAGTGCTGAGACAAGTTCCTTGCCTACCATATCGTAAGCTGCTGAAATTTCTTGCTTGCCTACCTCTAAGGAATCAAGTTCGACAGCATCTAACTTTTTAGCGTAATGGAAAAGAGCTTCATCACCTTTATCACGAACGTCGCCAATGATACGTTCCACCACTTCTTTGGGGGAAAGCTCTTCTCCAAAGACGTGCTTTATTTGTGTTGCCACTTGCAGCGAGACAATGAAAGATTCCAGAAAAGTTTTTCTGGTCAGCAATTGCCTCGCCTTATTAAATCCTTTGACTCTTATCATGATAATCTTTTCACCTTCACCTTAATCCTCTCCGGTCAAGGGAGAGGAGAATTGGCTCGCAATGACAAAGGGGAGAGTTAATCATGAGAGCCCTCTGCGTAATGTTTGAATAAGAAATTCAATCCTCTCCTTTTTACCAGAGAAGTCAAGGCTGCCCTTGTTTCCGATTAGACAAGCAGTGGATTTGAAAAGCACATCGATAACTTTTAAGTCATGCTGCGCCAGTGTTTTCCCAGTTTGGGTATTGTCAATGAGCAAATCGGCATCCTCGGGCAGGAAAACTTCACTCGCCCCCAAAGTTGGGATTACCTTGTATGGGTTGATGTAGTTATCTCGAAGATACTTATCAGCGATGTTTACGTACTCTGAAGCTACTCTTAATAGAGTAAGTTTACCACCTTGAATAAGCGATCTTAAGTCATCAATGTCGGTTATAGGCATATCTTGACTCACTGCAGCCACAATTTTAACCATACCAAAGCCCAGATCAAGCAACTCCTTCACTGGGCTTGAGGGGAAACGATAGAGGTGCTCCAGCAACCAATCTTTACCGGTTATGGCTAAATCGAAATTGCCATTAGCCACTTGAAGAGGCATATCCTGAGGTCTGATTACCTTAATGCCAAGCCAATCTAAATCGGAGGAGGGGCGACGGTTCAATACTTCCTCTGTATACCCCTGAATATTAAGCCCAACCCGCTTCAAAAACTGCGCAGTAGGTGGTTGCTGATGTCCGTCAGGCAAAGCTAGCTTGATTTCCTTCGCTTGCCAATGAGATTGCTTCGTCGCTTCGCTCCTCGCAATGACCTTACTAGGGCTTGTAACAACATTATTTCGGCTTGCAATAATATTGCTAAAACAACTCAATATCTGGCTCAGATCTTTATTCTCTAAGCTTTCTCGGTTAGCGATTAGAAAGGCTGTGACCGGGAGTAACTTCATTAAGGGAACCAAACTTTGCTCCTTTATCTCATTTTCATTCCTTGCCCACAGTATTGCCAGATCAGCACTATCTGGGGGATAAACTTCAGCAGCTCCCCATACCGGGAAAATCTTAAAGTCCTTCATCCTGAGATTCAAGGCAAAAACTTGAGCTAAATTAGGGTACTCGCTTACTATGCGCCAGTTATTCCCCTTGGCTAACAATCCGTCAAGATTGGATATCCCTGCTTGGTAGCTGGCCACCGCATATACACCACCTTCACCGTAATTTAGACTTGCTATTTTTACTAAGGCGCTCGCTGGATACCTCGCCAAAAGTTCCTCAACCCAATCCAAGCCACATATTCCCAGGTCATAA
>PCSL01000103.1:3664-4944 GCA_002772325.1 Chloroflexi bacterium CG23_combo_of_CG06-09_8_20_14_all_45_10 | reverse complement strand
ACCCACCCCTATCACTTTAAGCAAGTTAGCTGTAGACAGTAAGAACCTACCTTTAGGCAAGGCGAGTTTGATATGGCATAGTTGGTATTCCACAGATAATTTTACCTGCCTAGTATATTAATAATCTCCGCCGCGGAGGCTACATCTCTCCGCTGCTTCTGCTGACGATCTATGAGCACAAATGGAGATGGCTTCTTAGTAACCGAGATAACCCAGCAATAGTTAGATGGCTCTCGTTCAGTGAAGGCGATTTCCACTGTGCGCTTCGCCTCACGAAGCGATTGAGCTAGAGTGAAGCATGTTCTCACTATCTCCGGGGTTGACTCCTCACCCTTAATTAAAATTCTAGATTCGGTGCCCTCTTTACTTCCTACCAATGGAAGCAATTTCATTATCGGGTCAATATAAAGGGCAAAGCCGCAAGCAGGAATGCTTTTCCCGCTCATAAAGGGAATAAGGTCATCATACCTTCCTCCCCCACCTATTTTCTCCCTATCAGCTAATAACTGGAAGCAAATTCCGGTGTAGTACTCGAAACCTCGTATTGCCGTGATATCAATTTCATAATTACAGCTCAGGCTGTCTAGCAATGTGGTGATGTTTATGAAATCCTCCATACTAGACTTGAAATCCGATGAAGCTTGCTGGCACAAAGCTTTTGTATTCTGCAGGAAACCGCTTGACTTTCCCTTTAGGCTTAGAAGCAAAGGTAGAAGTTTACTGACAGCTGACAGCTGACAGCTATCAGCTATCAGCGTTAATGCTTGCCAATCTCCATCTAAAACACGGCTTGTTACTTTAGCCTCTTCGCCCGGGCCAAGCTTAAGTTCCTTAATCAATGCCTTCACCAAACCAGCATGAGATAATTGTAATCTAATGTTAGCTAAGCCAAGTTTATGTACAACCTCTTTAGCCAACGAAATTATCTCGGCATCCGCTGCCAGTTTAGTACCGCCTAAAAACTCAGCGCCACACTGCCACCTCTCCCTGTTCTCCCGGCCTGTTTCTTCAAAGGCAAAGATATTAGCCACATAGAAAAGTTTAGCTATCTCGTGTTCACTTAGATTGTTAATATAAAGCCTGGCTACGGGAATAGTGCCGTCCGGTCGCAAGACCACTCTCTCACCACTCCAGCCATTCCAATCAAGAAAGGAATATACCTTGCCTAACATACTTGGAGTAAGCGTTCCCGCAGCCGTGAATAGATGGAGGTATTCTAAGGTCGGGGTTCTTACCTCTTGATACCCATACTTACCACAGCAATTTCGAAAGGCATCTTC
>PCSL01000103.1:728-3654 GCA_002772325.1 Chloroflexi bacterium CG23_combo_of_CG06-09_8_20_14_all_45_10 | reverse complement strand
AAGCGCACCATATCCTCAGGAAGCAAGTCCCGCATTCCTTTACATTTTTTGCTTTCCATTTTTTAGCCTATAATAAGTCATTCTATTCTACACCAAGCTACCCTTACCTTCAATGATAAATTTGAGGTTGTTTAACCATACCTACCTGTCATTCTGAGCCCTTCGCTCCCTGTCATTCTGAGCGTGTGAGCCGAAGCCCTGAACCCTTCACTCCTCGCCATTCTGAGGGAGAGAAGCGACTGAAGAATCTCGCTCAGGGTAAACTCCGTGAAGGGGAAGAATCTCATAGCGCTCAGGGTGACAAAATAAATACCCTAAAATTTGTTGCTTTTTGTTGCTTAGTTTATAATTAACTTGAGGTTAAGCTTAGATGGGTAGAACTTTACTTAGAATTTTCTCTCTTGCCTTGTTTATCATCACAATAGTTGGGACTTTGGCAGGTGGCATAATTAGTGCTTCCGGTCCAACGATTGAAGTCCTTCATGTGGAAGGTACCATTGTGCCAGTAGTGGCTGACTACATTGATCGAGGAATCAGCCATGCTGAAGATGAGAATGCTACTGTTTGCATTATTGAATTAAATACGCCAGGAGGGCTTCTCACCGCGACCGAGAAAATAGTCCAGAGAATTATGAATGCCGATGTGCCTGTAGTAGTTTATGTTTCCCCTAAAGGTGCCTGGGCTGCTTCTGCAGGAACTTTCATTACTTTATCTGCTCATATAGCCGCTATGACATCGGGCACCACTATTGGTGCTGCCCATCCTGTAGCTGCCGGAGGAGACGAAATACCGGAAGAACAAATGAAGAAGATAGTCGAATTTTCGGCTAAATGGATGAAGACCATTGCCGAGGAGCGTGGCCGAAACATGGAAGAGGCTGAGCTTGCCGTGACAGAAAGTAAATCCTTTACTGATGTTGATGCTCTGGAATGTAACCTTATTGACCTGCGAGCTGATAACTTAAAAAGCCTTATTTCCCAAATCAATGGCTGGAAAGTTATTTTAGCCAACGGCGAGGAAGTTACTATTAATACTACCGGATACGAGATAGCCAAGAATGAAATGAATACCATTGAGCAGTTCTTACAAACTATCAGCGACCCAAATATTGCTTACATCCTGCTTACCTTGGCTACCATAGGGTTAATCACCGAGATTTCCAACCCAGGGATGATTTTCCCTGGGGTATTTGGTGGCATAAGCTTATTCCTGGCGTTTTACTCCCTGGGAGTACTTAATGCTTACTGGGGGGGTATAGCGCTTATTCTGCTTGCTATTGGACTTTTCGTCGCCGAGTATTTCACCGCTAGTTTCGGTCTATTGACCACTGGAGGCATAATCTCGCTAGTTGTTGGCTCTCTAATCTTATTCAGCCATAGTCCAGGAATAGAAGTAAATCGTGGGCTAATTGCTGGTGTCACAGCTGCCATTGCCGCCTTTGCTATCTTTGTCATTGGTGCTATCATTAGAGGACAGAGACGCCGCAAAGCTACTGGCCCTGAGGGAATGGTGGGAAAATTAGCTATAGCCAGAACACCTCTAGACCCCACAGGCATGGTTCTAGCTGAAGGCGAACTTTGGACAGCCATAGCTGAAGGGGGGAAAATAGAACCACGTGAGAAAGTGGTCATAACCAAAGTAGAAGAATTAAAATTGTGGGTGACAAAAAAATCTAAAGAATAGGAGGGTAGTTTGCTATTCATGGAATCGCCCTTTGTCGAATCATTACCTGAAGAGTTAGAAGCACTATTTAAGGCGTTATCTAAAGCGTTATTTAAAGTATCAGAAGCACTATCTATGGAAATAACAGGGCCTATTATTGTAGTCATAATTTTTGCCGTCGCTTTTATTGCCTTTGTCATTTTTGCTATCATTAAAGGTCAAAGACGAAAACTCGCTACAGGCACAGAGGACATGATAGGTAAAGTGGCTGTAACGCAAACAGAACTCAATCCTACAGGCACAGTTCTGGCTGAAGGCGAACTTTGGACAGCCATAGCTGAGGGGAGTAAAATAAAGGCTGATGAGGAGGTGATCATAACTAAAGTAGAAGGCTTGAAATTGTGGGTAACAAAAAAATCTAAAGAAAAGGAGGAAAAATGACATGGAAATGGGCTGGCTTTTTTACATTATTATCGCCATAGTAGTAATACTAATTCTGTCAAATGCTATCAAGATCGTTCAAGAATATGAAAGGGGAGCTGTTTTCCGACTGGGCAGATTCGTTGGCCTCAGGGGACCAGGGCTTGTTATCCTCATACCTTTCATTGAGCGTATAAGGAGAGTTGACCTCCGTGTAATCACTATGGATGTTCCGGAGCAGGAATGCATGACTGTGGACAATGTTACCGTCAGAGTTGATGCCGTAGTTTACTTTCGAGTGCTTGATGCGGCAAATGCCGTTCTTAAAGTACATGACTTTGTCAAGGCGACCCACTTACTTGCCCAGACTACCCTGCGGAATGTTGTCGGGCAATCCGAATTAGACGAGTTATTAGCTCATCGAGATCGGCTTAATGAAAAGATGCAAAAAATCGTTGATGAAGGCACAGACCCCTGGGGGATAAAAGTAAGCATGGTAGAAACTAAGGAGGTACAATTGCCCGAAAATATGAAACGGGCTATGGCGGCACAGGCTGAAGCTGAGCGAGACAGGCGAGCCAAGGTTGTTCACGCTGAAGGTGAATACCAGGCAGCTGAAAAGCTAGCTCAGGCGGCTGAAGTCATGTCCAGGCAACCCATAGCCCTACAGCTTCGCTATCTGCAAACACTGACAGCTATTGCCACGGAAAGAAGCAATACCATTCTTTTCCCCTTACCTATGGATATACTATCTGCTTTTACGGGCAGAAGTAGTCCTGATAAGAAATAGCTAAATTGTTAGCCGTAGCATGGCGACCAAAAAGCCCAAGTCCTGGGCATAGC